>NZ_JBYIQP010000041.1:0-53941 GCF_057707665.1 Actinacidiphila sp. bgisy167
CCCAACTCCTGGCGCGGGGGGCGGCGAGGCCGGCCGGGTCACGGCACGCGGGCGGTCCACTCCGGGGAGCCGAACGTCGCGGCGACGCGTGGAGGCGGCACCCAGCAGGGCGCGGCGCTCACGGCACGCGCGCGGTCCATTCCTCGGTCGCGAACTTCGTCCGCACCAGTTCCTCCGCGCGGGCCATCTCTTCCGCCGTGACTTCGCCGGTGGTCAGCCCGTAGCGGTTACGGAAGGAAGCGACCATGTTCTCGATGACCTGCTCCCGCGCGAGGCCCGTCTGCCGGCGGAGCGGGTCGACACGCTTTTTGGCGCTCGTGGTGCCCTTGTCGGACATCTTCTCCTTGCCGATGCGGAGCACCTCGAGCATCTTGTCGGCGTCGATGTCGTAGGACATCGTCACGTGATGGAGGACGGCCCCAGGACCGCCGTCAGGGCCGACCATGCGCTTCTGGGCCGCACCGGCGATCTTGCCGGCCTCGGTGGCGATGTCGTTGAGGGGTTTGTACCAGGCCTTGATGCCCATGTCGCCGAGTGCGCCGAGCACCCAGTCGTCGAGGTAGGCGTAGCTGTCTGCGAAGGAGAGGCCCGAGACCAGGGACTCCGGCGCGGACAGGGAGTACGTGATCGTGCTCATGGGCTCGACGAACATGGCCCCACCACCAGAGATACGGCGTACCACGGTCAGCCCGTGCTTCGCGGCACCTTCGGAGTCCACCTCGTTCCGCAGGGACTGGAAGCTGCCGATCACCACGGCCGGCGAGGCCCACTCCCATACCCGCAGGGTGGGGGATCGCCGTCCAGCGGCCACCTCGGAGGTGATCACCTCGTCCAACGCCATGTGCAGGGCCGGTGCCTGCGGCTCCGTGTGCACCAGCTGCCAGTCGTAGTCGCTCATCTCGGTCGCACGGGCCAGAGCGCGCCGGACGGCGATGCCGACGCCCTCCGCTGTCAGCCCGAGCATCACGGTCGACTCCGGAAGCGCCGCCGTGATCCGGGCAGCCAACCCCGCAGCGTCCGTCGATGAGGGTGAACCCTCGAGGGCTGAGTTGATCGAGAGGATCGCTTCGTCGGGTTCCAGGAAGAAGTCCCCGGCGACTCGTACGTTGCGCAGGACACCGTCCTCGACATCCAGGTCTACGACGACCAGCTTGCCGCCGGGCACCTTGTACTCGCCATGCACGGCTTCGTTCCCTTCCAGTGCGCTGCACATGTCCTCAGCCCGCTGCTCGGACATTCGGACAGACACGCACATCCCTCGGATTGCACCTTAGTGCTCGTCCGTAGCGAGCGATACGCAGCCCCAAAGGAACCGGACTAACGATCTCCGTGTCGCAGTCGGAGGCGTCGAACCGGTACGTGGGCGCCGCCGTCATCGGCATTGCCTACCGCCGGGTCGCCGGCTGGGCCACCGCCGACCACCTACGAAACGAACTGCGGTGCCCTGCGGGCCGCCCGCCGCACTCGACGGGTCCGCAGGCAGCCCACGACCAGCACACGCACCGCGGAACAGCGTCAACGGGCCGGAATCGGCTGCGTGAGGTTCACCGGGTTGCCGTCGGGGTCCTGGATGTGGGCGACGCGCTGTCCCCACGGCATGTCATTGGGGCCGCCCCTGACCGAGCCGCCCAGCGCCGCCACCCGGCTGAGCTTCTCGTCGACGTCGTCGACACCGATGCTGAGCAGGATCCGCGGTGCCGCCCCGGTCCCCGGGTTCGCCTCGGCCACCAGCCCGAGGTCGGTGTCGCCGATGCGCAAGCCGAGGTAGAAGGGCGGGCCTTCCTCCGGTACCCGGAAGATCTCCTCGGCGCCGAACAATTTCGTATAGAAGCCGAGTAGGACGTCGTGGTCGGCAGTCACGATCACTGGCTGGATCGTGGACATGGCACTCCTGTCGAGAACGGTGGTGTCGCTGGGTAGACCGTTCGAGGACGGTGAACTCATCGGCAAACCTCCTCGCCAGACGATCCACACTCCCAGACTGCCGCCCGCGACCAGCACGAGCGCCCCGAAACGGGGTCACACCACCCTGCTGACCGGCCACTTCAAGATGGCCGCCCACGCCTACGTACACGCGGTCATCGACCTCCTCGCCCCGCGCGCCATGCCCTGCTCGGCACTGCCTTGCTCGCTGCCTGCCTTGCCGCGTGCGCCCTTGCCGGACCCGGTGGCCATGATCACCTGTGTGTCAGCGACCCTCGTGATGATCTGCGGCTTCCGAAGGCAGAGGAGGCTCCGGGTGGGGCTGTGTCAGCTCACGGTGGTGCCGGGGTAGAGGTGTTCGGCGGACTGGAAGAGGATCGTGGGGTTGATCCTGGCGAGGTGCCGCAGCATCATCAGGTCGGCGAACTCCTTGGCGTCGCGTGCCACCGTACTGAGTTCTTCGGCGTCCTTGAGGTACTGGCGGGTCTCATCCAGGTGACGAGGGTCGTCGTCGCTGCCGGGGGCCTTGTGCCCGGCGACGACGGCTTTCGGGTGCAAAGCCGCGATCTTGTCGATAGCCGCGATCCAGTCGCGGCGACGCTGTGCGTCACCCCCGGCCAGGAAGGGGTGGACGCCGTTGTAGACGATGTCGCCCGCGACAGCGAGACCGAGGTCGGGAACGTGGACGAAAGTAGTGTCCTGAGTGTCGCTGTCACCGGCCTCCACGAAGTGGACCTCGTGGCCTTCGAGGTCAAAGGTGTAGTCATCGATCGCCGTCGGCACGATGACGTCCTTGACGATCTGGCCGGGGAACTGGCTCGTCCAGAAGTCCATGCGGCCGGTCGCCTGGTACTGGGCGAGCGCCACGGTTCCCTCGGTGCCCAGGATCTGCGCATCGGGAAATCGCTGGGCCACCTCGGCGAAGCCGAACCAGTGGTCGCCGTGGCCGTGGGTGGCGTACATGGCGAGCAGGTTCTTGCCGGAGGCGGCCACCCAGTCGGCTACCTCGCGGGCCTTGTCCTCGGTGTGCGGGGCATCGACAAGGATGGCGTCGCGCTCGCCGTAGATCAGGGTGGAGGCGATCGGAGACCAGGCCGGGATGGGCCGTACCGAGGTGCTGTCGGGCAACACCGCCTGCGGAGGAAGGGTCACCAGGACTTCATAACCGAGGGTCATCTATTCACCGTCTTTCGTGTCGTATCGGTCGCCTGGAGGTAACCGCGGCGGCCGATCAGTGTTGTGTCGTTCATGCCTCCACGCTCCGGCCTGACGAACCGGTGCGCTCGACGAGCCGGAGCCGGTGGACACCGGTGACCTCGAATGCTCGGTACGCGGACATGACGCTTCTCCTCGGTGCTGCCTCTGCCGACACGGGGAGGGCTGGGGCGGGGATCCCCATTATATATTACGGGTCACTTCTAATTCGGTCTTCCCGGCATGCATCCCCGACCTGGGAGGCTTGGCCCCGGCACCAGATCCGGGGTGCGCACCAGAAGGCGATCTTCTCAGGCGGGTAGTCGTTGCTCGCACGCTTGGGCGCGGGCCGTGCGGATCGCGGCCAGCGCGCGTTCGCCGTCGGCAGCCAGGGTGTCGGTCAGCCAGGACACCGTCGGATCGGCGGCCGGGCCGGAACACCGCAGGCTCCACCCGCAGCATCCCGACATCGGACAGGCAGTTCCCGCCCAGCGCGACCGCGAGCGCGGGCGCGAGGATCTCGCGGTACGCGGTCGCCGCCTCTCACGCCTTCTCCCGTTTCCCAGGTGGCGTTCAGTGTGGAAGGCGCCCGCCGGCCTGGCCGTGGCCGACAATCGATCTTGTGGTGGGCCATGCTGAGGTCTTTCTGCACGTCGCGGATGTCAGCGGGAGATCCTGCACTGGTGCATCGCCAACGGCAGTGCCGCAGAACGATTCGAAATTCACCGACGGGTACGGACTCGCCGTTCGTCAGGACCGCCGAGCAGGTCACCCGCCGGGCCGGCTCGCAAGCCGTGACCCCGAGGCCGCCGCTCCGCGGTGCGCGTCGCGACGCGCCCCCGTGAACTGCGCGGTGTGAACGCGGTGGAGGACCCGAGGCCGGCGCGGGGCGGGTGGGCGGGCACGGCGGGGGGCGCGGCCCGGGGCCGCCGGGGGCCACTCCGGGCCCCCGGGCCGCTGTGTTCATCAGACACCCCGTGGAATGATCCGGCGAGTGGGACTGGCCCACCCGGGTTCCGCCAGAACCGGGGGCGCCGCACCCGTGTGTGACGGGGCGTCCGGGCCGGGTCGGCGCCACCGGGTGCGGGCGCATGCGGTCAGCGGCTGTCACCGCGCCACTCCCAGTGGTCGGTGCCCCCCTCGCGGGGCGCGTACCGGGCGCGGCCGCCCGGGCCGAAGCGTCCGATGTCGGTGCGCAGCTCGACGCCCGCGGAGTGCTCCCGCTCACTCCAGCCGGTCACGTCGAGCAGCAGCCCGTCCAGCGGGCCGCCGACCAGTTCGCGGTAGACGCGGTCGGGTTTGGGACCCGGATCCGGATCGTCGATGTCGGCGCCGTAGACCCTGGGCCGTAGCAGCTCGTCCATGCGCTCCACGGTCTCACCCGGCACCGACAACCTCACCCGGACGAAGGTCGCGCGGGTGCCGGTCGCCGCTCGCCGGCGCCTGTGAGGACCTGGGCCCGACGACGCCGTCGCCGCGCCCGGGGACACGGCCAGGACCCCCGTGCCCGGCCATGCCCGCGCCGTGGCCGGTGGAAGCTGAACAAGGCGCCGGCGCAAGGAAGTTCTTCGGCTTGGCGGGCCTTCGACCGTCCGCCCGACATAAGATCCACTCCAGTCGGGTCAACAGACAGGCACGGAGGACCGGGTACACGCACATGGCAGAACACACCGCCACTCCGCCGGGCCGGGCCGTGCTCGCCGCGCGCTGCCGTCGTGCCGTCGACTCCGAGTGGTTCGGACTCACCGTCTTCACCCTCGTCATCGCCAACGCGGGCCTCCTCGGCGTCGAGACGTACGCCGGGTTCGCCGCGCATTGGCACGGTCCCCTGAAGGTCGCGGAACACGCTTTCCTGGCGGTCTTCACCGCCGAGGTGGTCCTGCGTGCCTGCGCCCACGCCGACCGCCCCCGGGACTTCTTCCGCGACCCGTGGAACGTCTTCGACCTGGCCGTGGTGACGCTGGCCTATCTGCCCTTCGCCCGCGAGAACGCCACGGTGCTGCGGCTGCTGCGACTGGCCAGGGTCATGCGCGCGGCCCGCTTCCTGCCCCAGCTGCGCATCATCATCGTGGCCGTCGGCAAGAGCCTGCCGGGCACGCTCAGTTTCCTGCTCGTCGGCACGATGCTGCTGTACGTCTACGCCATCACCGGCTGGGTCTTCTTCGCCGAGAAGGACCCCGAGCACTACGGATCGATCGGGCGGGCCGCCCTCTCGCTCTTCCTGCTGATCACCCTGGACGGCATCGGCGACGCCGTCCGCGGTGGCCTCGAGATCTCGCGCTGGAGCCTGCTCTACTACGCCTCCTATGTGCTGCTCGGCTCCTTTGTACTGGTCAACCTGCTCATCGGCGTGGTCATCAGCTCATTGGAGGAGGCCCGGCAGCTGGAGCACGAGCGGGAGGAGCAGCCCTCTGCCGACGGCTGCGAGACCCCGGACCACCTGCGAGAACGCATCGCCACCGCCCGACGGGCCCTGGACGAGCTGGAGGCGGGGCTCGCCCTCGTGGGCGCGGGAAGCGCGGCCTCGCAATCCCCACCGGCGTCGCACGCCTCGCCCGCCACGGCCGACCCGCCGAGCGGACGCCCGGCCGGATCGCCGGTCCGGGTGTGATCCCGCCGCGTACGCCGCGGGAGGTCGGATCAGAGCGTCAGGACCCGGCCGAACGTCCCCACGGCGATCAGCAGCGTGACCGCGAAGATGGCCACCAGGGCCACGATCTCCCAGATCTTGGGGACCTCCGGTGGCTCCGTGTACGAGATGCCCGTGGTGGTGCTCTCCTCGCAGGGCGGCGTCGGAGTGGGCTCCGTCCGGTCGCGATGCGGGCGCAGGGCGGGCGCGGGCGCCGCGGCCGACGCACCGAGGGCCGGGACGACGGCCGGAGCAGTGCCGCTCAAGGGCCGGGGACTGATCAGTGTGTCGGGCATGCTCACCCTCCGGACTCCGGACGTTCTGCAGCGAACGCGGCAGCCCATCGCACGGGCTCGCGTCGGAACGGCAGGCGGCACGGTCCCTGTCCGCGGAAACGTACGCGGAGGTCTCCGCGACTCGCCAACCGGACAATTCATTTTATAGCCGGGCGCAAGGATCCACGATCAGGAAACGTCACCCAGGACGGTGCGTGAGCATCCCGCCACCTGCAGCGACAGGGCGCCCTCGGTCCCCTCCGGCACCGGACGATCCCGGCGCCGTGGGAGAGGATGAGGCGAAGGGCCCACTCGGACAACGCCAAGGAAGAGGACGGACGATGGCCGACGCGCTGGTACTCGGTGGCGGGGGCGTCGCCGGGATCGCCTGGATCACCGGACTGCTGACGGGGCTCTCTGACGCCGGGCATGACGTCACGGGGGCGACGACGCTGGTCGGAACATCGGCGGGGGCGACGGTCGCGGCACAACTGGGCAGCGGGCTGCCCCTGCGCGAGCTCTACGCCCGGCAGACCGAGCCGGAGTTGCAGTCGGCGGAGATCATGGCCGAGGTCGACCTCGCGAACTTCGGCGCGGGCATCGCGGACGTGCTGCAGGGGGCCGCGTCGGTCGCCGACATGCGGCGCGCGGTCGGAGCGTACGCCCTCGAGGCGGAGACGGTTCCGGAGGCGGTGCGGCGACGCGTGATCGAGTCCCGCCTCCCCTCCCGCACGTGGCCGGCGTCCCGGACGGTGCGGATCGTCGCCGTTGACGCGCAGACCGGCCGGCCACAGGTCTTCGACGGCTCGTCCGGGGTCGGCCTCGTCGACGCCGTCGCCGCGAGTTGCGCCGTTCCCGGCATCTGGCCGCCCGTGACGATCGGCGGGCGCCGCTTCGTCGACGGCGGTGTGCGGTCCGCGTCGAACGCCGACTACGCCGCGGGGGCGGCGCGGGTGCTGGTGATCGTGCCGATGGGGACCGCGGAGCTGTTCCCCAGCGAGCGGGCCCTGGAGCAGTGCGTGGCGGAACTGCGGGCCGCCGGCGCCGAGGTCGCCGTGGTGGGACCGGACGAGGCGTCGGTGGCGGCGATCGGCACGAACCCGCTCGACCCCGCCACACGCCGTCCCGCCGCCGAAGCCGGGCGGGCACAGGGGCGCGAGCTGCGGGCCGGGTGGAGTCTGGTCTGACCGCGCCGGGCGGGGGGCCGGTTCCCCTCGCGCAACGCGCCGCCCGGCAGTGCCCCCGGCCGGCCCCAGGACCGCGGCCCGGCCAGCCGGAGCACCGTGTCCAGACCGCGGTGCCCTCCCGGGGCGGCTCCGGCGGGCACGACGTACGAGCGCAGCCTTACGCCGGCGCGGCACCGTCCTTGGCCGGATGGTCGCCGCCATCAGCGCCTCAGCCGGCAAGACGCCCAGGGCCGCGCAGGCGTGCCCGTCCAGGACGGGGGCGGGCTTCTCGGTGCCGTAGGCGTAGGAGTGCACCCACGCGCCTCGACATAGCGGTCGAGTCCGTGATGGGCGAAGGTCGGCCGCAGGTCCAGCTCACGTCGCTGAGGACACCCAGGCCGATGCCCACGTCCATCTGCGCCGCCGGCGTGTCACACGGTTCGCGGCGCACCATCGGCGCCGCCGCTCTTGCAGGCCTCCGACCCGCACCCTGCCCACGCGACCGTTGACGTGCCGGCCGCCGCGAGGCCGATCACCGAACCCGATCATGCAATCATGCGGACATCCTTTTGGCCGGCGGTCGTCCTCGTCCTCGCCGGGGCCGTCCTGACCGGCGCGTGCGGATCCGGTGACAGCGATCAGGCGCGGCACCTCGCCCGCGAGGCATGCGCCACCTACGAGATGTTCGTCCCCGCGGATCTGATCACTCCGGAAGACCGGGAAACCGCCCACCGACGGGTCGTGCCCGCTCTCGAGGAGTCCTCACGCCTGGCCGCCCATGCCGCCCGTCTGGACCCGGACTGGCAGGAACTGGCCCTGGGGCTGTCACGACTGGCGGAGCAGACCTCCGCGAGCCTCGAACTCGCCGATCTGCAGGCGCGTGACGCGTCCGACGGCACAGGCGAGGCGGACGAGCTACAGGCCCGCATCCTGAATCTGGGCGGCGAGGTCGACGCCCACGATCCCCGGACGCAGTGCCAGAAGGTGTGAGTCCTGCGGCCGCCGCGGCGCGGCGTCGCGCGCGGCGGAAAGTCGCTCTTACCGCTCGTCGGTGAGCGGGATGCCCGTGGCCGTTCGATGCGCTCGACGCCCGTATGGCGCGGGCCCGACTCACCCTGCTGCCGGAAGTGGGCGGGCCGCCGGACCGTGGCCAGGAGCAGCAACAAGGCGACATGTACCGCGTACTTCATGGTTCCTCCTTGGATGGCACCACTGCGTCCTGTGGCGCCGCCCAACGGCCTCCGACCCTCCCGACGCATCCATGACCAGTACGCGCAGCGACCGTCTCGGAACGCGGCCGTCCCGACGGCGGGGATGTTGGCTGACGGTTCATCAACCAGTCACCGCCAAGGACGTGTCGGGTCGACGCGATGCGGGAATCCTGATCCGGGCATGTCAACAAGACCGCGCAATCCTCCACCGCGCGGTCGACCAGGAGGAAACAAGTGAGGACGAACTCGCGTCTCGGCAGGGTCCCGGCCGTCGTCGGCGGCGCGCTCGCGCTGGTGATCGCGCTTCCGGGTACGGCGTTCGCCGCGCCGCCCCCCGCCCTCCCCGCCAACGCGGACGGCCTGGAGCAGACGTTCCAGCCGGCGTACGACTACGACACGGACGGCTGCTACCCCACCCCGGCCATAGGCCCCGACGGAACCGTCAACCCGGGCCTGAACCCCACCGGCGCCCTCAACGGGAGCTGCCGCGACCAGACGGATCTGGACAACACCAACGGCTACGCCCGCTACAAGTGCAACAACGGCTGGTGCGCCATCATGTACGGCCTCTACTTCGAGAAGGACCAGGCCCTGCCCGGCATCACTCTCGGCGGCCACCGCCACGACTGGGAGCACGTCGTGGTCTGGGTGAAGGACGACCAGGCCCAGTACGTCTCCACCTCGGCGCACGGCGACTTCAACGTCTACGGCCGCGACCAGATCCGCTGGGACGGGACCCACCCCAAGATCGTCTACCACAAGGACGGCGCGAGCACGCACTGCTTCCGGCCCGCCAACACCAACGACGAGCCGCCGGAGAACCACTACCGCGGCTGGCAGTTCCCCGACCTGGTCGGCTGGAACGGCTACCCGGCGGGCCTGCGCGACAAGCTGAGCCAGGCCGACTTCGGCAGCGCGGTCTTCGGCCTGAAGGACGGGAACTTCGCCTACCACCTGGACAAGGCGAAACCGGCGGGCATCCCCTTCGACCCGAACGCCTGACGCCCTGACACCTCGCGCGTTCGCCCGGGGACGGGAGCGGGGGCGGCGCACCGCCCCGACCCCGCTCCCTCCCCGGCGGCGGCGAGCGCCTCAGACGGCGTCCAGCTCCGCGATCTCCTCAGCGGTGAGCACGAGTTCCGCCGCGGCCACCGAGTCGCGGATGGTCTCCGGGCGGCTGGAGCCGGGGATGGGGATCACGACCGGGGACTTGGCCAGCATCCACGCCAGGCACACCCGCTGCGGGCTGACCCCGTGAGCCTCCGCGATCCGTGCGAACGGCGCGTAGGCCGAGCCGAGTTCGCGGGCGCGGGAGATGCCGCCGAGCGGGCTCCACGGCAGGAACGCGATGCCGAGCTCGTCGCAGAGCTCCAGCTCCGGCTCGCTGGAGCGGAAGGCCGGGGAGAACTGGTTCTGCACGGACACCAGACGGCCGCCCAGGATCTCGTTGGCCTCCCGGATCTGGTCCGGGTTGGCGTTGGAGATGCCGGCCATGCGGATCTTGCCCTCGTCGAGCAGCTCGCGCACCGCGCCCACGGAGTCGGCGTAGGGCACCTTGGGGTCGGGCCGGTGGAACTGGTACAGGCCGATGGCCTCCACGCCCAGCCGGCTCAGCGAGGCCTCGCAGGCCCGCTTGATGTGCTCGGGCGAACCGTCCTGGGTCCAGCTTCCGTCACCGGGGCGCAGGTGGCCGCCCTTGGTGGCGACGAGGACGTCAGCACCCCGCGCGTGCGAGGCGAGCGCCTTGGCGATCAGGCTCTCGTTGTGGCCGACCTCGTCGGCGTACTGGTGGTAGGCGTCCGCCGTGTCGATCAGCGTCACACCGGCGTCGAGCGCCGCGTGGATGGTGTCGATGGACCGTGCCTCGTCCGGCCGGCCCTCGATCGACATGGGCATGCCGCCCAGACCGATCGCGCTGACCTCGGTGTCACCGATGCGGCGAGTCTGCATGTGTCCGTGGCCTTTCTCAGCTTGCGTCTCGGCTCTTGCGTGCCGACGGGGCGCGCTCGCGCGCGCCTGTGGTGTGCCCCGCACGGCTGGATTCGGGCCGCAGCCGTGCGGGCACGAGCCCAAGCGTCGCCTCAGCGGCGCCCAGACGTCCAATAGAAGAAAGCGAACACATTCAGGAGCTAGGCTTCTCAATCATGGAGCTACGCCATCTGGAGTACTTCGTCGCGGTCGCGGAGGAGCACCACTTCACCCGAGCCGCCGAGCGGCTCATGATCTCCCAGTCCGGTCTGTCGGCCTCCGTGCGCGCCCTGGAGCAGGAGCTCGGGACGCCGCTGTTCGTGCGCAGCACCCGCAGTGTGGAGCTGACGGCGGCCGGCCGGGCCCTGCTGGACGAGGCCTGCCGGACGCTGGCGAGCGTACGGGCCGCGAAGGAGGCGGTGGCGGCCGTGCAGGGCCTGATGCGCGGTGTGCTCACGATCGGCACCGAGCAGTGCCTGGCCGGCGTCGACGTGCCGGCGCTGCTGGCCCGCTTCCGCGCCCAGCACCCGGGCGTCGAGGTCCGGCTGCGGCAGGCGGGGTCGGCGGCCCTCGTGCAGGACATCATCAGCGGCCGGCTGGACGTGGCGTTCACGGCGCTGTGCGGACAGGCGCCCGAGGGGGTGCGGATGCGACCGATCGCCCGGGCCCCGATGGTCCTGCTGTGTCATCCCGGGCACCGGCTGGCCGGAGAGGAGAAGGCCGGCTACGCGGACCTCGGCGGCGAGGAGTTCGTGGACTTCCACCCCGACTGGGGCGCGCGCGGGCTCACCGACCGGGCCTTCGCCGCGAACCGCGTGCCGCGCCACGTCGCCTTGGAGGTCAACGACGTGCACAGCCTGATCGACCTGGTCCACCACGGGCTCGGCATCGCCGTCGTGCCCCAGCCCATCGCGCGCAAGGAGCACGCCGCGGGACTGCGGACCCTGGAGCTGTCAGGCGCCGAGGAGCACCTCTGGGAGGTGTCGGCCGCGCTGCCCCAGGAGGACCGGGTCTCCCCCGCCGCCCGCAAGCTGCTGTCCTACCTGCCGTGACCGCGCCCGCCGCACCGTGGACCTGCGGGCGCCCGCACCGGCGCGCACACTGGTCGCGTGGGCGGCGCCCCGCACGTCCGCACCGTACCGCGACGCCGTTCCCCGGAGGGGCATGAACAACCCGGCCCACGACCCCTGCGTCCGGGTGCGCGGCGCCCGCGAGCACAATCTGCGCGACGTCGACGTGGACGTGCCCCGGGACGCGCTGGCCGTGTTCACAGGGGTCTCCGGCTCCGGCAAGTCCTCGCTCGCGTTCGGCACGATCTACGCGGAGGCGCAGCGCCGCTACTTCGAGTCCGTCACCCCGTACGCCCGGCGGCTCATCCACCAGGTGGGCGCCCCCGCGGTCGACGACATCCTGGGGCTGCCCCCGGCGGTCGCCCTGGAGCAGCGGCGCGGGGCGCCGACCTCCCGCTCGTACGTGGGCACGGTGACGACCCTGTCCAACACGCTGCGGATGCTCTTCTCCCGCGCGGGCCGCTACCCGCCGGGCGCCCAGCCCGTGGACTCCGACGCCTTCTCGCCCAACACCGCCGCCGGCGCCTGCCCGGTGTGCCAGGGGCTGGGCCGCGTGCACCGGGCCACCGAGGAACTGATGGTCCCCGATCCCTCGCTGAGCATCCGCGACGGCGCGATCGCCGCCTGGCCCGGTGCGTGGCACGGCAAGAACCTGCGGGACGTCACACGCACCCTCGGCTACGACGTCGACCGGCCCTGGCGCGAGCTCCCCGCCGAGGACCGGGAGTGGATCCTGTTCACCGACGAGCAACCGGTGGTGACCGTGCACCCGGTGCGGGAGGCGGGCCGCATCCAGCGTCCCTACCAGGGCACCTTCCAGAGTGCACGGCGCTATGTGCTGCACACCTTCGCCGACTCCAAGAGCCCGGCGCTGCGGGCCCGCGCGCAGCGGTTCCTGGAGAGCTCGCTCTGCACCGCCTGCGGCGGCAGTCGGCTGCGCCCGGAGTCCCTGGCCGTCACCTTCGCCGGGCGGAACATCGCCGAGCTCAACGCGATGCCGCTGGCGCGGCTCGCCGAGGTGCTGCGTCCGGCCGCGCGGGGCGCGGTGGACGACCTCCCCGAGGGCCCGCAGCGGGGGATCGCCACGACGCTGTGCGCCGACCTCGTCGCACGCATCGAGGTCGTCGCCGAACTCGGTCTGGGCTACCTCAGCCTGGACCGCACGACACCCACGCTCTCCCCCGGCGAGCTGCAACGCCTGCGCCTGGCGACCCAGTTGCGCTCCGGCCTGTTCGGGGTGGTGTATGTGCTCGACGAGCCCTCGGCCGGGCTGCACCCGGCGGACGGCGAGGCGCTGCTGGAGGTTCTGCTGCGGCTTCGCGACGCGGGGAACTCGGTGTTCGTCGTCGAGCACGACATGGACGTGGTGCGCCGGGCGGACTGGGTCGTGGACGTCGGGCCGCACGCGGGCGAGCGCGGCGGCCGGGTGCTCTACAGCGGCCCGGTGGAGGGGCTGGAGGCGGTCGCCGAATCTGCCACCCGCCGCTACCTGTTCGCCTCGGGACCCGATCCGGCCGCCGGGCGCGCCGCGCGGGAGCCGTCGTCGTGGCTCGGCCTGCGGGGCATCACCCGGCACAACCTGCACGGCACGGACGTCGAGCTGCCGCTCGGGGTGTTCACGGCGATCACCGGGGTGTCGGGCTCGGGGAAGTCCACCCTGGTGGGCGTGCTCGCCGCTGTGTTGACGGAGCATCTTGGGCCGGCCGGAGACGTCGGGTCCGAGGACGCGACCGCGGGCGGCGAGGACGCGGGCGCGTGGGGCGGAGCCGGCGCCGGGCCGGCGTTCGGCGTTCGCGCGGAGGGGCTGCGGGCGGTGGACCGCCTGGTGCGGGTGGACCAGAAGCCCATCGGCCGGACCCCGCGTTCCAACCTCGCCACCTACACCGGGCTGTTCGACGCCGTGCGGGGACTCTTCGCGGCCACCGACGACGCCCGGCGGCACGGCTTCAAGGCCGGGCGGTTCTCGTTCAACGTCGCGGGCGGCCGCTGCGACACCTGCCAGGGCGAGGGTTTCGTCGCCGTCGAGCTGCTGTTCCTTCCCGGCACGTACGCCCCCTGCCCCACCTGCCACGGGAACCGCTACGACGAGCAGACGCTGGCCGTCCGCTACCAGGGGCGGAACGTGGCGGAGGTGCTCGGCATGAGCGTGGACACGGCGGCCGCCTTCTTCGCGGACGTCGCACCGGTCGCCCGCAGCCTGCGCACGCTGCAGGACGTGGGGCTGGGCTATCTGCGCCTCGGGCAGCCGGCCACCGAGCTGTCGGGCGGTGAGGCGCAGCGCATCAAGCTCGCCGCCGAGCTGCAGCGCGGGCGCCGCGGCCACACCGTGTACCTGCTGGACGAGCCCACCACGGGGCTGCATCCGGCCGATGTGGAGCTGCTGGTACGGCAGTTGCACGGGCTGGTCGACGCCGGGCACTCCGTCTTCGCGGTGGAGCACGAGATGAGCGTGGTGGCCGGTGCCGACTGGGTGATCGACCTGGGCCCGGGCGGAGGGGACGCGGGAGGGCGGGTCGTCGCCGCCGGGCGGCCCGCGCAGGTCGCCCGAGCGGCCGGGAGCCGTACGGCGGCCTATCTGGCACGCCGTCTGTCGGGCTGAGCGGGGCGCGCGACGGGCCGGGGACCGATCCGCGTCACCACCGAGCGCCGGCCGGGGCGGGCCGCGGCTGAGCGGGGCGCGCGACAGGGCAGCGGAACCCGCGCGGTGCAATGGCCCGCAATCGGCTGCTCCGGGCCCCGCCGCCCTCGCCCGCGCCGATGGGCAGAGCCGTTCCGTCCCCCCACGCCCCAGGCACCGGGAGCCGCACGGCCCCCGTCGCCGCACGGCGGGCTCACGCGGCCCGCCAACCGCTCCAGCGCCGTACGGAGATCTCGATCACCGGCCCCGCGGGAGGACGGCCGGTGTACTGACCGTATTTGGCGGTCAGCAGAGCGACGCAGCGGGCGGCCGCGGGGGATGCGCCGGCCGGCGGGAGCACACGGGCCGTGCCGTCGGCGCGGGCCCACCACAGCAGGTCCCAGTCCTCGTCGTAGTGGTCGGCGAGCAGGCACACCGCGGGGTTGGCTTCGATGTTGGCCAGGCGTTTCAGGTGCGCGGTCCGTTTGGGTTTGTGGTCGACGGCCAGCGCCACCGTGTCGCCGTCCACGGCGAAGGCCACCGGCACCAGATGCGGCGTTCCGGTCGCGTCGGCGGTGGCCAGGCGAGCGACGCGGGCCGCGGCGAAGCGCTCGCGCGCCTGACCGCCCGTCAGGGCCGGCATGGAAGGACCTCCTCACCCGTTGCCGGCCGGTCAGCGGAACCGGTCGGCGAGCGCTGCCAGGCCGTCCAGGTGCTCCAGAGTCTCCCGCTCGGGCAGCGTCGGCAGGTCGAGCAGCACTCGTTCGACGCCGAGCCGCTGATAGGCCTCCAGCTGCTCCGGGCCGCCGCGGACCCCGAACACGGTCACCGGCACATCACGGCCGGCGACCTCGCGCAGGTGCTCCATGCGCGGGCCGAGGTCCTCCGGAGCGTCGCTGTTGGCGAGCCAGGCGTCGCCGAGTTCGGCGACCCGGTGGAACGCGCGCTTGCCGCCGCCGACGTAGATCGGCGGGTGCGGCCGCCGCACCGGTTTCGGCCAGCAGAAGACGGGATCGAAGTCGACGAACCGGCCGTGGAACTCGGCCTCGTCCTCGGTCCACAGCTCGCGGATCGCCCGCAGGCGTTCATCGGCGAGCCGGCCGCGCGTGGCGGGGTCCGCGCCATGGTTCCGCATCTCCTCGCGGTTCCAGCCGACGCCGACCCCGAAGACGGCGCGACCGTCGGAGACCAGATCGAGGGAGGCCACCTCCTTGGCGGTGTGGATGGGATCGCGCTGCGGCACGAGCGCGATCCCGGTGCCCAGCAGCAGGCGCCGGGTGACGGCGGCGATCACGGAGAGGGCGACGAACGGGTCAAGAGTGCGGCAGTACTTCTCCGGCAGCTCGCCGCCCCCGGGGCAGGGGCTCTCGCGGCGCACCGGGATGTGGCTGTGCTCGGCGATGAACAGCGAGTCGAACGCCCGTTCCTCCAGGGCGGTGCCGAGCGGGGCGGGACGGATGCCCTGGTCGGTGATGAAGGTCGAGATCCCGATGTTCACGCTGGCTCCGTGGGTGCGGTGGCGAAGGGGTACCCCGCTGTGCTCCCTACCCCTCCCCGGTGGCCGTGCGGCACACGACCACCCGGGAGGAGCATCGCGCCGGTGACCCCGGCCGTGCGGCGCCCGCCCAGTGGGCCGCCGCACGACACGCGGGCGAAAGAGCACGCGCAGCCCGTCTCCGGACGGTCCATCAGGCCATCCTCGGGCGCATCGGCGGGTCGCCATAAGGGAGATGGGTGTCACCGCCTATGTGCGGGCTTCGCACGCTCGGCGAGCATGGGAGGCGTACCCGCGTCTGCTCCCGGCCGTCGCCGCCCTCGGCGCCGGCCTCCCGCGCGTCCGCCTTCCAGGAAGGAGCCCGCCATGTCCCCCGACACCACCCGGCCCGGCCGTATGACCGCCGACGAGGCCCGTCTGCGCCTCGAGCGCGAACGCGACACCCGACTCGCCGAACTCCAGGCCGCCGCGAAGGGCGGCTGGGCGGCGGACGACCACGTCCTGGTCGTGCAGAAGGAGACCGTCAAGCGGGTGCTCGAGGAGATCGAGGCCGCGTTCAGGCGCCTCGAGGAGGGCAGTTACGGAGTGTGCCCCGGCTGCGGCGCGGTCATACCGGTCGAGCGCCTGGAGATCCTCCCATACGCGCGCTGCTGCGTGCCCTGCGGACGCCGCGCCGCATGACCTCGCCCGGCCGGAGAAGGTGAACGAGGTGAACAACCGGGCCGAGGAGCGAGCCTCGCACCTGAGCGCCGGGGACCTCGCCGCACTCCGCGCGAGCCTGCACGAGCAACGCCTCTTCCGGAGGGAGCAGTTGCGGCAGGTCACCGCCGCCGTGCCGACCGCCGCACAGCATCCGCCAGACGACCGGGCTGCGGCCCGGGAAGAGGTCCGCGCCAGCTCGCGGACGCCAATGACTGGGAGCTCGACGACGTGCAGGTCGCCGACTGGAAGGCGGTGAAGGTCGCGGGCGGCCTCGTCACCGGTCAGGTGACCGACGACAACACCAGCGTGGGGATCGTGGGTGCCGATGTCACGGCCGCCTCCGGGCAGCGAGCCATGCGGCCACCCCCGCCGACCGCAGCCGTCCCGACGGCGGTCCCGACGAAGGGGGACCTCACCCGTACGTCGGGCTGCCCCGCGTAGGCGCTCAGGTCGACGGTGTTCTTCGTCGGGCCGCTGAGTCGATCGCCGAGGGATACGCCTCCCAGGCGGTCGTCCAGGTGCGCTCCTGGTCCGTGGAGACGTCCACGGACGCCTGCTGGGACCAGGAGCTACGTCGCAGGATGGCGACCTCACCATCCGGGGCCCCACTCCGGCAGAGGTGCCGTGAGCGGCACCAAGCAACCTCAGCCTTCGGGCACTTCGGGTGCAGGTGGTCGGCGAGGCGCGGCAAGGAGACGTTCGATGCCCAGGTCGAGGGCGGCCTCCAGGTGGGTGAGCGAGCCCGTCGACATCAGGATCGAGACGCCGCCCTGGATGCCCGCGAGCAGGGCGGCGGCGGCGCGGTCGGCGTCCAGTTCCGGCGAGATCTCCCGTTGCTCCTGCATGGCTCGGATGCCGCTGGTGATCTGGGCCTGCCAGGTGGCGAGAAGTTCCTGGGTGACGGCCTGGGCGCCGGGCGTCGCGGGGCTCAGCCGCGAGACGAGCGAGCCGAGCGGGCACTGCTGCCCCTGCCGCCGGTAGCGGTCGACGACCGCGTCCCGCCAGGCGTACCAGGCCTGCCAGGAAGTGAGCGCGCCGAGGTGCGGTTGCTGGTCGGAGAGGACCCGGTCGGCTTCGTGCCGGGCGACGGCGAGCAGCAGTTCCTCCTTGCCGCCTGGGAAGTAGTGGAACAGCTGGCTCTTGCTGGTGGACGTACGGGCGCGGATGTCGTCGAGGGTGGCCTCCATCGCGCCGCGCTCGCGGATCTCCTGCGCGGCTCCTTCGACGATGCGCTGCCGGGTGGCGGCGCCCTTGGCCGTGAGTCGTGGTGCCATGTGCCCATGGTGGCATCTTTGGACTTGCTGGTCCATTTTTTGGGTGGCACCTTGGCCGTTCCCAGCCGGTTTCACGGAGAAAGGCGCGGAACATGACCCAGCGACTCACCGGGCGTACGGCCCTGGTCACCGGATCCACCACCGGCCTCGGCGCGGCCATCGCGGCGGCCCTGGCAGCAGAGGGCGCGTTCGTCGTCGTCAGCGGACGAGACGAGACGCGCGGTGCCGACGTGGTGGCACGTATCGGGAAGGACGGCGGCTCCGCCGCGTTCGTCGGCGCCGACCTGTCGGGCGGTGCCGACGCGATCGGGCGCTTCGCCACCGACGCACTCGCGGCGGCGGGCGGACGCATCGACGTTCTCGTCAACAACGCGGCCCTCCTGCTCGCGCCCGCCCCCACCGCCCAGGTCCCGCAGGAGACCTTCGACCAGGCGCTGGCGGTGAGCGTACGGTCGGTGTTCCTGCTCACCGGCCTCCTGGCGCCGCCCATGGCGGAGCGCGGCCACGGCGCCGTGATCAACCTGGGCTCGATCAACGGCATGCGGGGCATGGCCCATTCGGCGCTCTACAGCATGACCAAGGCGGCCGTGCACTCACTGACCGCGTCCTGGGCGGCGGAGTACGGGCCGCACGGGGTCCGGGTGAACACCGTGGCCCCCGGCCCCACCCTCACCGACAAGGTGGCGGCGATGGCCGAGCACCTGACCCCGGTCATCTCGCGCATACCCGCGCGCCGCGCCGGCGCCCCGGCCGAGGTCGCCGCGGCCGTCGTGTTCCTGGCGAGCGACGAGGCGTCGCACATCCACGGCGCCACGCTCACCGTCGACGGCGGCTACACCGCGGTGTAGCCGCCGGCGCCCGGACGCCGGCCGATGTGTGGCAGCGGGCGCCGGTTGTCACAATGGGGGGCATGACCGGCGCCGGTCGCTATGGTGAGCGCTTTTTCCGCCCGGGGGACGCGGGCGAGGACGACCGCGTCGACCTTGCCGCCGCCGTGTACGACGACGTCACCCTCACGCGACTGCGGCAGCTCGGGGCCGGTCCCGGCTGGCGCTGCCTGGACGTCGGCGCGGGCACGGGCACGGTGGCGCGCGGACTGCTCCGCGAGGCCGGGGTGCGCGAAGTGCTCGCCGTCGACCGGGACGTGCGTTTCCTGTCGTCGCGTCCGACCCCCGGGCTGACCATACGTCAGTCGGATGTCACCGCAGGGGACTTCGAGCCGGAGCGGTTCGACCTCGTGCACTCCCGCTTCGTGCTGATGCACCTGCCGTCGCCGGAGCGGATGATCGCCTCGCTCAGCCGCCTGCTCGCCCCCGGTGGCGTCCTCGTGATCGGCGACGCCGTGGACCTGACGACCGCCGACGCCCCCGACACGCCGTACACGCTGGCCATGCGGGCGATGTGGCGGGGGTTGCGCGACACCATCGGCACCGACGTCTCCCGGACACCCCGCTACCCCGGGCTGCTCAAGGAGGCCGGGCTCCGCTCGGTGGCGGCGGAGATCCATGTGCCACCACTGCTGCCGGGCAGTGCGATCAGCCGCTTCTGGGCGCGGACGTGGGACCGGGCGCGGCCGGCCATGACCGCCACCGGCCTCGTCGACGACGCCCTCATCGACGAGGCCGTGCGCTACCTGGACTCCCCGGACTGCGCCGACCTGTCCCCCGGCATGCTCATGGCCTGGGGCCGGTCCCCGCACCAGGGCATCAGCTGACCGACGGCGCACGCGACGACACGGCCTACGGTCGCATGCCGAAGAGGAAGCGGGTCGCCCGCGTGCGGCGGACCAGTAGCTCGTACGCGGTGAGGGTGAGGATGAGGGCGATCACCACGAGCACGGCGTACTCGACCACGATGGGCGCGGACCAGCCGACCACGAAGTACGCGACGGCGACCACGATCGGCTGGTGCAGCACGTACAACGGCAGCACGGCTGCGGCGAGATAGCCGTAGACGAGCCGCCGCGTCGTCGGGGCCGGGTTCGGCTCCGCCCGCGGTTGCTCAAGGCGCCGGCGGTCGAGGAGTCCCGGGATGGCGATCACCAGGCACCACCCGGCCGCACCGAACAGCGCCCGTGAGGTGGTGGCCAGGGCGGTCATCTCCGTGAAGGGCTCGTCGGCCAGGGCGAAGCTGGGGCCGGCCGCCGCGAACAGCAGGGCGCCGAGCCAGGCCGCGGTCCCGGCGTCGCGCCGCATCGCGGTGCGGAAGCGGTCGTCGCCGGCCAGCGCGAAGCCGGCGACGAAGAAAAGCAGGTACGACCAGCGGTGCCAGCCCGCGTACTGCTCCTCCAGCTGCGCGAGGGCACAGATCGCCGCGAAGGCGAAGGCCGGGAGGAAGACCAGGCCCCGCCGGTGCAGGGTCGCTTCCGCCACCCGGTCGCCGATGCGGCGGACGCGCTCGTGCGGCAGCCACCCGTGGAACGGCACCAGTATGAGGGAGAACGCCAAGAGGAGCACGACGAACCAGAGATGGCCGGTCTCGAAGTGCTCGCCCTGGACGACGAAGGGAAACTCCTCGGGCTCCAGGTGCACGTCGTAGAAGCGGGGCAGGAAGCCGAGGTACGACTCGTGGTAGCCGGCGTCGGCCGAGCGCAGCCGCAGCCACTGCGGCAGCGGGTTCAGCGCGAGGGTCGCGAAGACCAGTGGAACGCCGAGCCGCAGCAGCCGCTCCCTGGCGAAGCCGCCCGCACCGCGGCGCTGAAGCGAGTGCCGGGCACCGAGGCCGGAGATGAGGAACAGCAGCGGCATGGCCCACACGACCCCGAACCCGGCGATGATCATGATGGCTTCGGTGGTCTCGGAGTTCTTGACGTAGAAGTCGTCGTCGGCAGCGAACACGAGCGCCGAGTGGAAGAAGACCAGCCCGACCACGACCAGCATCCGGATCGCGTCCAGCTCCGGCCGCCGATCCGGTAGCGGTGCCTGCGCCCGTTCCGCGCGCTTCGCCATGTGCGTCCCCCCGTCGCCTGTACGTCACCAGTGTTGGAAAGGCGGCCGCCGCACGCCACCCCCGCGACGGACTCCGCTCACTCCGGAGATCGACTTCTGCTACACGCCCTGAGGGCCTCACCTGTCCGGCCCACCTGACGTGCGGACCCTCTCCGGGGCGACCATGCTGGACGGTGCAGTCGGAGGGCTCCGCTACTCCCCGCTGGGGCCCTCATCGCCATGAGTCGGGCCCCTGCCGCAAAGGCGCGGCGGGGGCCTGCTGCGTGTGACGTGCCCGGAGCGGGCCCCGGTCAGGGACGGAACGGGTTGCCCGGGTCGGCGTGCACGGCCGCGGTGTCGGGGTTCGCGCAGCTCGCCGAGGTGTCATGGGCGTCGTCCGGGGTGACCGGGCGCAGGCGGAGCCGCTCGGTGCGCAGGACCGTGTCGGGAAACACATCCGGTTCCGTCGCTCGCTCCGTCCGCCGTGGGCGGGGGGTTTGACAGACGGTAGCAGCAGGCCGCGGCGCACCGCACCCGCGTATGGACGGTGACGCGACGTCACGGACCGTGCCTCGAGTGGTGACGGCGAGGCAGCTCGACATTGCGGACTTATCCCAATATTTGGCATATAAAGCTCCGCAATCGAAAGTGACCCCTTGACACTGCGCCCCCTGAGGTTCAGGGTTCCTCACATCGCTCGTTTAAACCGGTTCAAACGCGAGGTGAAGCCATCCCTTCGCGCGGGTTGCCCCGGTATGCGAGTGCAAGAACGTGCTGCCTCCGGCGCCAAAGGTGCCGCCGGACGGCGTGCCCCGCGGGGCACGCCGGTCGACGGAACCTGCGGCTGCGGATGCAGCCCCCTTCCGCCGCCGTACACGGAGAGTTCGCATGGCACGACGCCCCACGATCGCCGATGTCGCCCAGCTGGCGGGTGTGTCCCGGGCGACGGTCTCCTTCGTCCTCAACGACCGCCCCGGCGTGGCCGCCGCGACCCAGCAACGGGTGCGCGCGGCGGCCGAGAAGCTCGGCTGGACGCCGAGCCGCAGCGCTCGCGCGCTGTCGACCGGAAGGGCCCGGGCCGTCGGTCTCGTCCTGACCCGCGAGCCCGACCTGATCGGCACCGACCCCTTCTTCCCTGCTTTCATGGCGGGCATCGAGTCGGTCATCTCCGAGTCCGGCGACGGCCTGATGCTCCACGTGACGAGCCCGCGCAACGAAATGGACACCTACCGCCGCCTGGTGGACGACCAGCGCGTGGACGGGGTGTTCCTCACCGACCTGCGGGTGGACGACCCGCGCCCGGCGCTCCTGCGGGAACTGGGACTGCCAGGCGTGGCCGTGGGCGCCGACGACAGCGTCGAGGGCATCGCCACGGTCAACCTGGACGACCGTCCGGTGGTCGCGGGCGCCGTACATCACCTCGTGGAGCTCGGCCACCGCCACATCGCCTACGTCGCCGGCCCCGAGGAATACCTGCACGCCCAACGGCGCCTCGGCGCCTGGCGTGACGCGCTCGCGGAGGCGGGGCTGCCCCAGGGCCCGGTGCTGCCGGGCGGCTTCACCGCCGAGGGCGGCGCGCTGGCGACGCAGGCGCTGATCACGAGGGGCGACCGGCCCACGGCCATCGTGTACGCCAACGACCTCTCCGCCACCGCGGGCATGGCCGTGGCGCAGGAGGCGGGACTCCGGCTGCCCGCCGATCTGTCGGTGGTCGGCTTCGACGACGTGCCCCTGGCCTCCTGGACCCGGCCCTCGCTCACCACCTGCCGTGCCGACGCCGCCAGCTGGGGCCGGGCCGCCACACGCGTCCTGATCGAGACGATCGAGCAGGGCACCACCGCCCATGTGGAACTGGACCCGGCCTCGCTCATGGTGCGCGGCTCCACGGGCCCGGCCCCCACCGCGACCCGCTACTCCTGACCACCACCCCGAACGCGCGCTTCTCGCGCCCTCGACGTTCTCCGCTTCCCGGAGGGCCGTCACCGAGGCAGGACGACGCCTCACGACGGCCTCTTCCCACCTTTTGAGCACACGGAGCCACCGCAATGAAGAAAACCCTCCTGACCGTTCTTTCCGCCGTCGCCCTGACCGTGCCGCTCGCGGCGTGCGGCAGCGGCGGGTCGGACTCCGCCTCCGGCGACGACGCCCGCGGCCCCATCACGGTCTGGTACTCGAACAACGCCCAGGAGGTCGCCTGGGGCAAGAGCATGGTCGCGTCCTGGAACGCCGCCCACCCCGACGAGAAGGTGAAGGCGCAGGAGATCCCCGCGGGCAAGAGCTCCGAGGAGGTCATAGGCGCCGCCATCACGGCCGGCAACGCCCCCTGCCTGATCCTCAACACCGCCCCCGCGGCCGTGCCCGGCTTCCAGAAGCAGGGCGGCCTGGTGGCCCTGGACGACTTCCCCGGTGCGCAGAAGTACCTGCAGGAGCGGACGGGCGAGCGGCTCTCCCAGTACGCGTCCCCTGGCGGCAAGTACTACCAGATGCCCTGGAAGAGCAACCCCGTCATGATCTTCTACAACAAGGACCTGTTCAAGAAGGCCGGGCTCGACCCCGAGCGCCCGAAACTCGCGACGTACGAGGACTTCCTCGCCACCTCGCGCGCCCTGGTCAAGAGCGGGGTGCACGCCGCCATCTGGCCCGCGCCCACCTCCGAGTTCTACCAGTCCTGGTTCGACTTCTACCCGCTCTTCGCCGCCCAGACCGGCAAGCAGCTCGTCGAGGACGGCAAGGCCCAGTTCGCCTCGCCCGACGGGATCAAGGCCGCCGAGTTCTGGAAGACGATGTACGCGAACCGCCTGGCCCCCAACGAGCAGTACAACGGCGATGCCTTCGCCGACGGCAAGTCCGCCATGGCGATCGTCGGCCCGTGGGCCGTCTCCGTCTACGGCGACAAGGTCAAGTGGGGTGCCGTGCCGGTGCCGACAGCGACCGGCGCCGAGGCGAAGGGCACCTTCAGCGACGAGAAGTCCATCGGCATGTTCACCGCGTGCAAGAACAAGGGAACGGCCTGGGACGTACTGAAGTTCGCCACCAGCAAGGAGCAGGACGGCAAGCTGCTGGAGGCCACCGGCCAGATGCCGATGCGCCAGGACCTGCCGGCCGCGTACCCCGGCTACTTCGCCTCGCACCCGGACTACAAGACCTTCGCCGAGCAGGCCGACCGCACCGTCGAGGCCCCGAACGTGCCGAATTCCGTCGAGATCTGGCAGACGTTCCGCGACGCCTACACCAAATCCGTGATCTTCGGGAAGGGCGATGTGGCGAGCGCCTTCCGCGAGGCGGCGGGCAAGGTCGACGGCCTGGCGAAGCAGTGAGTCGGGCCGATGTCCTCCACACACCATGACGCCCTTCGCGCCGGGCCGGCCCGGGGCGGGGCCCGCCCCCGGGCCGGCCGCGAGCCACGGCCGCGCCGGCTGCGCTTCGCGGGCCGGCAGCCGATCGGGCTCGCCTTCGTCTCCCCGTACCTGATCTACCTGGCGGCCATCTTCCTGTACCCGCTCGGCTTCGCGGTGTGGATCTCCTTCCACGACTACTTCTTCGCCGCGCCGGGCGCCCAGGTGGACCGCCCCTTCGTGGGGCTGGCCAACTACACCTCCGTCCTCACCGATCCGGACGTGTGGCGGTCCTTCGGCAACATCGCCGTCTTCCTCGTCATCAATGTGCCGCTGACGGTGGCGGCGTCCCTCGTGCTCGCCACCGCCCTGAACTCCAAGCTGCGCGGGCGGACGTTCTTCCGCACCGCCTACTACGTCCCGTACATCACGGCGAGCGTTGCGGTCGTCGGCGTGTGGCTGTTCCTGTTCAACTCCAACGGCCTGGTCAACAAGGCCCTCGGACCGCTCGCCCCCGACCCGTCGTGGCTGGTCAACTCGCACCTGGCGATGCCGACCATCGCGGTGTTCGTCGCCTGGAAGCAGCTCGGCTTCTTCATCGTGCTCTACCTGTCGGCGCTTCAGAACGTGCCCGGCGAGCTCTACGAGTCGGCCGCGCTCGACGGCGCGGGCAAGGTGCGGATGTTCTGGTCGATCACCGTTCCGGCGGTGCGCACCGCCACCCTGCTCGTGCTGGTCCTGGCGACGGTGACCGGGGCGAACCTGTTCACCGAGCCCTATCTGCTGACCAGCGGCGGCGGACCGGACGGCGCCACCACCTCACCGGTGCTGCTGATGTACCAGCGCGGCCTGCAGCAGGGCCACCCGGACGAGGCCGCGGCGATCGGCGTGATCCTGGTCGTGCTCATCACCACGATCTCCCTCGTCTACCGCCGCGTGCTGGAGAGGGACTGACATGGCTGACGCACACGCCTCCTCGCCCATGCGCCGCGCCGCGCACCACCGTCCGCACGCGCACTCTCGGGCCCGCCGGATCCTGTCGCGGCTGGCACTGCTCGCCGGCGCCTTCGCCTTCCTCTTCCCCTTCTACTACATGCTCATCGGCTCGCTGCAGCGCGAACCCGACAGCAGCCCGGCCGGCGCCTTTCCGCGACCGGGGAACCTCTCTCTGCACAACTACGCGGAGATCAACTCGGCCATCTCGCTCGGCCGTTCCCTGATCAACTCCGGCATCTTCACCGGCGGTGTCATCGTCTGCACCACGGTCTTCGGACTGCTGGCGGGGTACGCCCTGGCGCGGCTCCACTTCCGCGGCAAGGGCTCCACCTTCGCCCTGGTGCTGCTGGTGCAGGTCATCCCGTTCCAGCTGCTGATGATCCCGCTGTACGTGCTGATCGTGCGCGACTACGGACTGGCCGACTCCTACATCGGGATCATCCTTCCGTTCGCCATCAACACCAGCGCGGTCTTCATCTTCCGGCAGTTCTTCCTGCAGCTGCCGCAGGCGATGTTCGAGGCCGCGCGCATCGACGGCGCGAACGAGCTGCAGATCCTCTTCCGGATCGCCATCCCGTTGTGCAAGCCGGCACTCGCCTCCGTGGTGCTGCTGAGCTTCACCGGCCCCTGGAACGAGTTCCTGTGGCCGTTCCTGGTGACCAAGGAGCACGACATGCAGCCGCTGGCCGTGTCCCTGGCCAACTACATCAGCACCGTCTCCTCCTCCGCCGCCAACCCGTTCGGCGCCATCCTCGCAGGCGCCTGTGTGCTGGCCGCGCCCGCGGTGGCCCTGTACCTCGTGTTCCAGAGCCGCTTCACCTCCACCGACATCGATTCCGCCACGAAGGGCTGAACCTCCCGTGAACGACCGCACCACCGGCTCCGCCAGCTCCACCCGTACGACCGGCTCCACCAGCTCCGTGCCCTACCGCCTGACCCGCGTCGGCGTCGTGATGTCCCCGCTGGCCGGCGAGGCCGACGAGGCCGAGGGCGTACTCAACCCCGCCTCGGGCCGTACCCCGGACGGCACCCTTCACCTGCTGCCCCGCCTCGTCGCGGAGGGCAACGTCTCCCGAGTGGGCCTCGCCGAGGTCGTGATCGAGGACGGCGTGCCCACCGGCGTCGAGCGCCGCGGCGTCGTCCTCGCCCCCGACGCCGGCTGGGAGCGCGGCAAGAACAACGCCGGTGTGGAGGACCCGCGCACGACGTGGATCGAGGCCCTCGGGCTGCACGTCATGTCGTACGTCGCCTACGGCCCGCTCGGCCCCAAGCCGGCGCTGGCCGTCTCCAAGGACCTGGTCACCTGGGAGCGCCTGGGACCGGTCCAGTTCGCCTACCAGGCCGACCTCGACACCGACCTCAACCTCTTCCCGAACAAGGACGTGGTGCACTTCCCGGAGCCCGTCCCGGGCCCGGACGGCGAGCCCTGCTTCGCCATGCTGCACCGCCCGATGTGGGACCTGGGCTGGTTCCGCCCCGGCGAGGGCGTGCACCTGCCGGCCGGCGTGACCGACGAGCGCCCCGGCATATGGATCTCCTACGTCCCCGTCGCCGAGGTCGAGCAGGACCTGAGCGCCCTCGTCCGGCCCCGGAACCACCGCCTGGTGGCGCTGTCCGAGCACCCCTGGGAGGAGCTCAAGATCGGCGCGGGCCCGGCCCCGATCCGCGTCGAGGAGGGCTGGCTGCTCATCCACCACGGTGTGTCCGGCTCGATCGACGACCCCTTCGCCCAGCAGCAGAAGGTCAGCTACGCGGCGGGCGCGATGATCCTGGACCCGCAGGACCCCGCCCGGATCCTGGCCCGCACCGACGAGCCGCTGATGGAGCCGGAGACGGAGGAGGAGCGTTCCGGCACCGTGCCCAACGTCGTCTTCCCGACCGCGATCGAGGAGATCGACGGCGTCCGCTACGTCTTCTACGGCATGGCCGACGCGCACATCGGCGTCGCCCGCCTGGACCGTGCCGAGTGACGCCGCTCGGACTCGGCCTGGCCGGCTGCGGGGCGTTCGGCGCCTACCTGCTGGACGCCGTGGCCGACCTGCCCGGCATACGCGTCGTGGCGTGCGCCGACCCCGACGGTGACCGTGCCGCCGCCCTCGCGCGGCGGCACGGCGCCGCCGTCGCCGCCGACGCGGCCGAGCTGGCCGGCCTGCCCGGGGTGGATGTCGTGGCGATCGCCACTCCCCCGGCCACGCACGCGGAACTCGCCGTCGGCGCCCTGCGCGCCGGCAGGCATGTCTTCTGCGAGAAGCCGCTGGCCGTGACGCTGGAGGACGCCCTGCGGGTGGAGGCGGAGGCCGAACGCTCCCCCGGGGTGCTCGTCGTCGACCACGTCCTGCGCTACAACCCCGTCCTGCGGATGCTCCAGCGGCTGCACGAGGAGGAGTTGCTGGACCCACTCGTGCGCTTCGCCTTCGAGAACGACGCCGCCGACGAGGATCTGGGCCCCGGCCACTGGTTCTGGGACCCCGCCCGCAGCGGGGGCATCCACGTCGAGCACGGCGTGCACTTCTTCGACGCCGCCCGCGCCCTGATGGGCAGCGAGCCCGTCGAGGTGCACGGCACGGCCGTCCACCGTGACGGCGGCCCGGTCGACATCGTCGTGGCCACCGCCGTCCACCCCGGCGGCGCCGTCGCCACCCACACCCACTCCTTCACCCACGCCCACCGCGCCGAACGGCAGCTGATGCGCCTGGACTACGGCTTCGCCGAGGCCAGGGTCACCGGCTGGATCCCCACCCATGCGACGGTCACGGCCTGGACGGACGAGCAGGGCGCCCGCCGCTGGGAGGAACTGCCGGCGCGCGCCGAAGGACTGCTGGCCGTACCGGGGCTGCGGCCGCACGGAGGGGAGCGGATCACCGTCACGGTGGAACGGGAAGCGGGCCCGGCGGCCCCGGCCCGCGGACGCGGTGTCGAACGCGCCGTCCCGCACCGGGTGACCTGCGTGGTCGACCTGGGCGGTGAGGCGCGCAAGCAGCACGTGTACGCCGAGAGCGTGCGCGCCGCCTTCACCGACCTGCTGCGCTGCGCGACCGAGGGCGGCACCCCGGTGGCCGACGCGCGGTCCGGGCGGACCGCGGTCGCGGTGGCCGAGGCCGCCACCCGTTCCGCGGAGACCGGCCGGACCCTGCCCGTCCCCACCGGGCGGTCGGGAGCATGAGGAGCCCATCGTGAGCAGCACCACCGGTCCGGAGCGGGCCGCGCCCTGGTGGCGGGACGCCGTCTGCTACGAGATCCATCCGCGCGCGTTCGCCGACGGTGACGGGGACGGCGTCGGCGACCTCGCCGGCGCCGCCGCCCGCCTGGAGCATGTGGCCCGGCTGGGCGCGGACGCGGTGTGGATCACCCCGTTCTACCCGTCGCCGCTCGCGGACGGCGGCTACGACATCGCCGACCACACCGCCGTCGCCGCCGACCTCGGCACCGAAGCCGACTTCGACGCCTTCGTCGAGCGCGCCCACGGCCTGGGCCTGCGGGTCCTGATCGACCTCGTGCCCAACCACACCTCCGACGCCCACCCCTGGTTCCGGGAGGCCCTCGCGGCCGGCCCGGGCAGCGCGGCCAGGAACCGCTACCTCTTCCGCCCCGGACGCGGGACGGACGGGGAACTCCCACCGAACGACTGGGAGTCGGCCTTCGGCGGCCCGGCGTGGACCCGCGTCCCGGCGCCGGACGGCGGCTCCGGCGAGTGGTATCTGCATCTGCACGCGCCCGAGCAGCCGGACCTCGACTGGCGGAACCCGGAGGTCGTCGCGGACTTCGAGCGGATCCTGCGGCACTGGCTGGACCGCGGCGTCGACGGCTTCCGCATCGACGTGGCCCACACCCTCTTCAAGGCCCCCGGCCTCCCCGACGCCGGGCCCGGGCAGCACCGGGACATCCTGCGCAACCACCTGATGCCTTACCACGACCAGGAGGAGCTGCACCCGCTGTTCCGCTCCTGGCGCCGGCTCCTGGACACCCATCCGGCCCCGCCCGGCGCGGTCCCGCCGGGTCAGCGCGTGATGGTGGCCGAGGCCGCCGTCTTCGAGCCGTCCCGGCTGGCCCGGTACGTCAGCCCCGGCGAGATGCAGCAGGCCTTCAACTTCGCGTTCCTCGAGTCCCCTTGGGACGGCACGGAGATGCGCGCAGTCATCGAGCGGTCGGTCGCGTCGATGCGCGCCGTCGGAGCGCCCGTCACCTGGGTCCTGTCCAGCCACGACGCGGTCCGTCCGGTCACCCGGTACGGCGGCGGGTCGCGCGGCCGGCGCCGTGCCCGGGCCGCCGCGCTGCTCATGCTCGCGCTGCCCGGCGCCGCCTACGTCTACCAGGGCGAGGAACTGGGACTGCCGCAGGCCCACGTGCCGGACGACCGGCTGCGCGATCCGCTCTGGGAGCGTTCCGGCCACCGCGAGCGCGGGCGCGACGGCTGCCGGGTGCCGCTGCCCTGGGAGGGCGCGGCGGCGCCGTACGGATTCAGCACCGCCGTCCCGGAGGCGTGCTGGTTCCCGCAGCCCGGCGACTGGGCGGACCTCACCGTCAGCGCCCAGGAGGACGACCCCGCGTCCATGCTCGCCCTGTACCGCTCCGCGCTGCGGCTGCGGCTGCGGCACGAGACGCCCGTCCCGGCGGACACGACCCCGGTCGTGGAGGGACCCGCGGACGGCAGCTGGTTCGCCTTCGACCGCGCGCCCGGGCTGCGGTGCCTGACCGCCTTCGGTCCGGAGCCGGTGTCCCTCGCGGAAGGCGACGAGGTGCTGCTGGCCAGTGCCCCGCTCGACGGGCGCTCGGTGCCCGCGGACACCACCGTGTGGCTCCGCACCACGGGGAACGCGGCCGCGACCGCGTCCTGAGCCGCCGGTCCCACGGGGGCACGCGGGGACGTGCCCCGTGGGACCCCGGTGGGCGCGGCGCCCGCGCCCACCGGTCTCACGTCATCCGGGGAAGCGACTCCAGCGGCTTGAGGTCGGCGTGCTGCGCGGTGGTGACCAGCGCCTGCACCGTCACGGACTCCGGATCCCGGCGAAAGGCGACCAGCCCTATCTCGGCGGGCCGGGCGGGCTCCGCCATCGGGACGGCCCGCACCCCCGGCGGCACACCCAGGGCATGGATCCAGGCCAGGGGGGCGATCCCGGCCCAGCGCCCGGGCACGACGTGCGCGATCAGTGAGGCGAACGAGTCGGTCTCCACCCTCGCCACCGGTTCCGCCCCGGCCGCGGCGAAGAGGGCGTCCATGGTGCGCCGACCGCGCATGGTCGGGGTGAGCAGGCACAGCGGCAGGGCCGCCGCCTCCGCCCAGGACGCCGTGGCGCCGCCGGAGGGGGCCCACGCGGCGTCGGTGAGCAGCGCGTACTTCTCCCGGTAGAGCGGCACGGTACGAAAGGCGGCGCGCACCTCGTCGTCCAGGTACGTGACGGCTGCGTCGAGGGTGAAGTCCCGCAGCATGGTGAGGATGTCGCTCGACGTCAGGTCGTTCTCCACGCGCACGGTGAGCAGTGGGTGCCGCGCGCACAGCGGGTCGACCAGACGTGGCACCGCGGTGGCGGCGCTGGGCACGGCGCCGATGCGGACGCGGCCGCTCAGTCCGGTGCGCATGGCGGCGACCTCGCCCTCCAGGGCTTCCCGGTCGGCGAGGATCTGCCGCGCCCACACCACGACACGCTCGCCCTCGGCGGTCAGGCCGTCGTACCGCCGGCCCCGCTGGATCAGCGGGACCCGCATCTCCTCCTCCAACTTGCGGATGCCCTCGGACAACGAGGGCTGGGACACCCCGCAGCTCTGCGCGGCACGGGCGAAATGCCCCTCCTGCGCCAGGGCCACCAGGTATTCGAGCTGCCGGAAGAGCACGGATGAGCACCTCTCAGGATCCACCCGGGAGACGCGCGGACCGGTTCCCGGGTTCCGAGCTGTATACCAAGTCGCTCCCGGCGAGCCGACGGCGCCCGCCTGCGCGAAGTGCCCGGAGCGCTCGGTTCCCAGTGAACCGGCGCGTGCCCTTCGGGGCCAGTCGAGGTTGCGGTGACGCTGTGCGCGTCGCATCGCGGTGGGCGTGCCTCCGCCCGCATCCGGGGGAAGCACGCCCACCACGGCGCCGCGTCAGGCCACGGGCTGGGCCACCCGCAAGCGCTCGGCTCCGGTGTACACGTTCGCCGAGCGGCCGCGCAGGAAGCCCACCAGGGTCATCCCCGTCTCGGCCGCCAGGTCCACGGCGAGGGAGGACGGCGCGGACACCGCGGCCAGCACCGGGATGCCCGCCATGGCCGCCTTCTGCACGAGTTCGAAGGACGCCCGCCCGCTGACCATGAGCACGGTGCCCCGCAGCGGCAGCAGCCCCTCCTGCAGGGCGTGGCCGACCACCTTGTCGACGGCGTTGTGGCGGCCCACGTCCTCACGCAGGCACAGCATCTCGCCGTCCGTCGTGAACAGCGCGGCCGCGTGCAGCCCGCCCGTGCTGTCGAAGACCCGCTGCGCCGCCCGCAGCCGGTCGGGGAGGGTGAAGAGCACCTCGGAGTCGATCTGCGCGTCGTCCTCGGCCACGCTCCAGTGCTGCGTGGTCCGCACCGCGTCCAGGCTCGCCTTGCCGCACAGGCCGCAGGAGGAGGTGGTGTAGAAGTTGCGCTCCAAGGAGACGTCCGGGAGGGCCACCTTGGGCGCCAGGGCGACGTCGACGACGTTGTAGGTGTTGCCTCCGTCCGCTGTGGCGCCGGCGCAGTAGCGGATGCCCAGCACGTCGTCCGGACCGTGGATGACGCCCTCGCTGACGAGGAAGCCCACCGCGAGGTCGAAGTCGCTGCCCGGGGTGCGCATCGTGACCGTCAGCGCGCGGCCGCCGACGCGGATCTCCATCGGCTCCTCGGCGGCCAGCGTGTCCGAGCGGTGCCCGGGGACCCCGTCCCTGATCCGCAGCACCCGCCGCCGCGCCGTCACCCGGCCCATGCCGCCGCCTCCAGTCGCACGACGACGCCCTTCGAGGTGGGGCAGTTGCTGATGTCCGCGACGCTGTCCAGCGGGACCAGGACGTTGGTCTCGGGGTAGTACGCGGCGGCCGACCCGCGGGAGGTGGGGTAGGGCACCAGGCGGAAGGACTCGGCCCGGCGCTCGCTGCCGTCGGTCCAGACGCTCACCAGGTCCACCGTCTGCGTCCCGGTGAGCCCCAGCTCCTCGATGTCCTCGGGGTTGACCATGACGACCCGGCGGCCGCCCCGGATGCCGCGGTAGCGGTCGTCCATGGCGTACGGGATGGTGTTCCACTGGTCGTGGGACCGCAGGGACTGCAGGATGAGGTGGCCCTTCGGCGCCTGCGGCGCCTCGAAGTCGTTGCGGGTGAAGACTGCCTTGCCGCTCGGCGTCCGGAAGGTCATCTCGTTCACCGGGTTCGGCAGCCGGAAGCCGCCCGGCTCGGCGACGCGCCGGTTGAAGTCCTCGAAGCCCGGAACGACCCTGGAGATCCGGTCCCGGATGGTGCCGTAGTCGGCCTCGAACTCCTGCCAGTCGATCGCCGGGGTGCCGCCGAGGGTGGCCTGGGCCAGCCGGGAGATGATCGCCACCTCGCTCAGCAGGTCGGGGGAGGCCGGCGGCAACTTGCCCCAGGAGGCGTGCACCATGCTCATGGAGTCCTCGACGGTCACGAACTGCTCGCCGCTCGCCTGGACGTCGCGGTCGCTGCGGCCCAGGGTCGGCAGGATCAGCGCGGTATCACCGCACACGGTGTGCGAGCGGTTGAGCTTCGTGGAGATGTGCGCCGTCAGCCGGCAGCGGCGCATCGCCCGCTCCGTGACCTCGCTGTCGGGGGTCGCCCGGATGAAGTTGCCCGCCACCCCGAGGAAGAACTTCGCCTCGCCGTCGCGCATGGCACGGATGGCGTCGACGGAGTCGAGGCCGTGCTTGGCGGGGGGTGTGAAGCCGAACTCCCGCTCCAGGGAGTCGAGGAAGCTCTGCGGCACCTTCTCCCAGATGCCCATGGTGCGGTCGCCCTGCACGTTGCTGTGGCCGCGCACCGGGCACGCACCGGCGCCGGGCCTGCCCAGGTTGCCGCGCAGCATCAGGAAGTTGACGATCTCCCGGATGGTCGGCACACCGTGCTTCTGCTGCGTGACACCCATGGCCCAGCAGACGATGACGCTCTTGGCCGCCAGGACGCGCTCGTGGACCTGCTCGATCTCCTCGCGCGTCAGGCCGGTGGCCGTCAGCACGTCGTCCCACGACGTCTTGCGCGCGTGCTCGGCGAACTCCTGGAAGCCGGTGCTGTGCTCCCGGATGAAGTCGTGGTCCAGGACCGTGCCGGGAGCGGCGTCCTCGGCCTCGAGGAGCAGCAGGTTCAGCGCCTGGAAGAGGGCCAGGTCGCCGCCCGCGCGGATGTGCAGGAACTGGTCGGCGATGACCGTGCCGCGCCCGATGATGCCGCGCGCTTTCTGCGGGTGCTTGAACCGCATCAGCCCGGCCTCGGGGAGGGTGTTGACGGCGACGACGCTTCCGCCGCGCCGCTTGGTCTCCTCCAGCGCGGACAGCATGCGCGGGTGGTTGGTGCCGGGGTTCTGACCCACGACGAAGATCAGGTCGGCCTCGTATATGTCGTCCAGGCTGACGGTGCCCTTGCCGACGCCGAGCGTCTCGTTCATCGCGGCGCCGCTGGACTCGTGGCACATGTTGCTGCAGTCGGGCAGGTTGTTGGTGCCGTAGGCACGGGCGAAGAGCTGGAGGAGGAAGGCGGCCTCGTTGCCCACCCGTCCGGAGGTGTAGAAGAGGGCCTCGTCCGGGGAGTCCAGGCCCCGCAGCTCCTCGGCCATCAGGGCGATGACATCGTCCCAGGTGATGGGCTCGTAGTGCGCCGAGCCCGGCCGCTTGACCATGGGTTCGGTCAGTCGGCCCTGCTGGTTGAGCCAGTAGTCGGACTTACGGCCCAGTTCGTCGATCGTGTACTGCTCGAAGAACTCGCGCCGCACACGGTGCGAGGTGGCCTCGTCGTTGATGTGCTTGGCGCCGTTCTCGCAGTACTCGTTCATGTGCCGCTTGCCCGGCGCCTCCTCGGGCCAGGCGCAGCCGGGGCAGTCGATGCCCTTGGCCTGGTTGATGTTGAGCAGGGTCAGCATCGTCCGGCGGGGCGAGGTCTGGCTCAGCGAGTACTGGAGCGCGTGCCTGACCGCGGGGACACCGGTCGCCCAGGTCTTGGGCGGGGTGATCTCCAGGTGCTCGTCCGTTGGGTCTTCCGCGGCGCTCATGCGTGCCCTGCCTTCCCGGCTCCCGACCCTGCGGAAACCGCAGCGAATACCGATTCCAGGGAAAGCTAGACCCGCTTTACCCGCCCGTCAAAGAGGCCGTTCCTTTCGCTTGATAGGCGGCGCCAATGAAGGATCGGCCTCTGCGAGAAGGGGCGTCCGCGCCATCGGAAGGCGGGAGACGGTGGAGCGATCCCCCTGGTCCAGCGGGCTGTTCACGTGCCGGGGAAAGCGGCGGAAAATGCGGGCACACAGAACGATGCACACCATGTGCGCCATCCGGATATGCCCCGGGACGTCTGCCACACCGCGCACGCGAATTCAGTCGCCCGCGGGTTCCGCGCCGCCTCCGGCGGCCGCGTCAGGATGCCGAGACCGGGGTGTCCGCGGAGATCCGGTACAGCACATTGGGACGCAGCGGCCCTTCGGGGGCGAAGGGGTCGTCGAAGTCGTCGGCCGGGTCGCGGGTCATGCCGATGCGGCGCATGACGGCCTGGGAACGGAGGTTCCCGGCCGTGGTCACGGCGAGGATCTCGGGGAGTCCCAGGGCGCCGAAGCCGAAGCCGAGGACCGCTCGCGCGGCCTCGGTGGCGTAGCCCTTTCCCCAGGCGGCGCGGGCTAGGCGCCAGCCGATCTCCACTCCCGTGAAGGGCAGGCCGTCGTCTACTCGGTCCAGGCCCGCGAAGCCGGCGAACTCGCCGCTCGCCTTGATCTCCACCGCCCACCAGCCGTAGCCGCGCTCGTCGAACTCGGCGAGGAACCGGGCCACGGAGGCGTCGCTCTGCTTTCGGGTCAGCGGCTCCCCCAGGTGCTCGCGGACCTCCGGGTCGGCGTTCAGCGCCGCCCAGGGAACGAGGTCGCGGTCGCGCCAGCGGCGCAGGAGCAGTCGTTCGGTACGCAGTTCGATCACGCCGCCAAGCCAACGGCAGCCACGGCTCTCGGGCAAACGGTTTTCCAGCTGAGTTGCGGATTGAAATTCAGCTGCCTAGATTTGAGGGAACCTGCCCGTACCAGCAGAAAGAGCGCCCCATGGACATCAAGGACTCCGTCGCCGTAGTGACCGGTGCGGGGCGCGGCCTCGGCCGCCACCTCGCCACCCAGCTGCTCGAGAGGGGCGCCGCCAAGGTCTACGCCGGCGTCCGCAACCCCGAGAACGTCGACCTGCCGGGCGTCGAGCCGCTCCACATGGACATCACCGACCCCGAGTCCGTCGCCAGGGCAGCCAGGACCGCCTCCGACGCCACCCTCCTGATCAACAACGCGGGTGTCAGCACCCACGTGGGCCTGACCGAGGGGAGCATGGCCGACATCCGCCTGGAGATGGAGACGCACTTCTTCGGCTCGCTGGGCGTCACGCGGGCCTTCGCGCCCCTGATCTCGGCTAACGGCGGCGGAGCCGTCCTCAACGTCCTGTCGGTCCTCTCCTGGGTGCACCGCCCGGCGTACGGCGGCTACAGCGCGGCCAAGGCCGCGGCATGGGCGATGACCAACGTCGCCCGGCAGGAGCTCGCCCCGTCCGGAGTCGACGTCACCGCTCTGCACGTGGGCTTCATGGACACCGACATGGCGGACCATGTCGCCCCCGAGGACAAGGTGGACCCCGCAGTGGTGGCGAGCCTGGCCCTGGACGGCATTGAACAGCGGGCCCTCGAGGTCATCGCCGACGACCGGAGCCGCGCCGTGCGGGCCGCCCTTTCGGGCGGGCTGGAACTGCTCTACCCCGGCCTGCCCGCGCCGAAGGCCCACTGACCGGACAGCGGCGCGGATCGCCCGCCACCTGCCGCCCCGGGCTTCACGGCTGACCTCGGGCGGTACGCGGCGCGCCCGCCGGCGCCCCGGGCCGCCCGCACCTGCCGCCCCGGGCGGCCGCCTGCCGTGGCCGGTGCCCGCCCAGTCCGCGTCGCCTCGTCGGCGACGCTGGCACCGCGTGGGGGCGGCCCGGCGACCGCGCGCTGCACGCCGTCCGGTCCCCCGACGTACCCGGCGGGAACGGTGCGACCCCGACGTCTTGGAGCACCTCGCCGCGGCAGCGGCCATGACCGGCGTGCGATGCCTTCCGCGGGGCCGACCGCCCTCCCCGCACCGCCCGGCCGCCCGGCCGTCCCGCCCGCGGCGCGGGACGGCCGGCGGCCCCGCGCGCTCCCCGCCCCCACGGCCTCGCCCCAGCGCCGTTCCCGTCACTCGGCCCCGGTTCCCCGTCGCGCCACCGTCGCCGCAGGTCGGCGCGCCAGTCCAGGCACGGGCCTGAGCCGCCCGCGGGCCACCCCATCAGCCGTACCGGGCCGATCCGCGGCCACCGGTGGCCGTGCCCCCGGGGACCCGCGCCCATCGGCCGATCCGGGCATCGTCACCCGCGTGCCGTGCGCTCTGGAGTGGCGGGGCGTCAAATCCGTCCATAGCGTCTGTTTTCGGCTGATCACATATCACGGAGAGCAGGTGCACACATGAAGCTCTGTCGGTCCCGCAGGGCCGTCGTCGCGGCGGCCGCCACGGCGACCATCGTGGGAGGCGCGGTCGCGTGCGGCGGCGGGTCGCAGCCCACGGCCTCGCAGTCCGCTGACGCCGAGAAGAAGATCACCGTCCGCGCGGGGGAATCCATCCAGTCGGCGGTGGACCGCGCCGAGCCCGGTCAGGTCATCGACATCGCGGCGGGCACGTACCAGGAGAGCGTCCAGATCAGCACGCCGCGGCTGACGCTGCGCGGAGCGGGCACGGGCACCGTCATCAAGCCGAGCGCCAAGCGCACCGAGAACGCGTGCGCCAAGGCGGGTGAGGGCATCTGCGTCACCGGTACGGCGCAGAAGAACGCCTCCGACGTGACACTGGATTCGCTGACGGTCACCGGCTTCAAGAAGGCCGGCATCCACGCGTCCCGGGCCGACGGGCTCAAGGTCCTCCATGTCACCGCGCATGACAACAAACTGCAGGGCATCCTCGTCGAGAAGTCGGTCCGCACCGTCTTCCGCGACAACACCGCCCACAACAACGCCGAGTCCGGCATCTTCCTCGCCAACTCCATGGACACCGAGGGCGGTGCGCTCGAAACCCAGGGCGCCGTCATCGACGGCAACAAGCTGACGGAGAACCGGATCGGCGTCGGTCTGCGCCGCGTCCGGGGCGTCACGGTCGAGAACAACCAGATCACCGGCAACTGCGGCGGCGTCTTCGTCGTCGGCGACGAGGGCGTCCCGCGCGGCGGCGCGCTGACCGTCACCCACAACACGGTGACGGGGAACAACAAGTACTGCGCGCCCAACGCCCGCCTGCCGTTCATCCAGGGTACGGGCATCCTGCTCACGGGCGTCGAGAAGACGGTCGTGACCAACAACGACGTACGTGACAACAGCGGCACGTCCCCGATGTCCGGGGGCATCGTGCTCTTCGGCAGCGTGGTGGGCACGTCCAACTCCGAGAACACCATCCGCGACAACGTCGCCCGCGGCAACAAGCCGGCCGACCTCGCCAACCGCGACCTCAAGGGCAAGGGCAACACCTTCGTCAACAACACCCTGGAGACCACCGAGCCCAAGCAGCTGGTCGACAGCGCGCCGAGCAGTGCTCCCAGCGCCGCGCCCAGCAGCTGACGCTCACTGACCGGGCAGCCGACGGAAGACCGGCCGGGCCCACATCGGCGGGTCCGGCGGCGGTCCCGGCGGCGCGGGGACGGCCGCCGGCCTGGGGGCCGGCCGGGTCGCCTCGTGGCCGAGGGCACCGCCCCGCAGGGCCGCCGCGTCCGGTCCGGTCGCCGCCGCCCGCAGTGCGCCCACGAACTGCAGGCAGGAGTCGTAGCGGTCCTCGGGCAGCTTCGCGAGCGCCCTGGCCATGACGTCGTCCATGGCCGGCGGGAGGTCCGGCCGCCGCTCGGTGAGGGGTGGCGGCTGGTCGTACTGGTGCGCCCACAGCAGGGCCATGTCCTCCTCCCGCTCGAAGGGCAGGCCACCGGTCAGGCTCTCGTAGACGACACAGGCCAGGCTGTAGAGATCGCAGCGGCCGTCCACCGGCCGTCCGGAGATCTGCTCCGGCGCCACGTAGTCCAGGGTGCCGACGAACTCGCCGACGGTGGTGAACCCGGTCAGCGACAGCGACTTCTTCGTCAACCCGAAGTCGGTGAGGTAGAGGTGCTCGGGGTGGTCGCTGTCGGTGCCCTTGGCGACGAGCACGTTCCCCGGTTTCACGTCGCGGTGCACCAGGTCGTGTTCGTGCGCCGCGTCCAGGGCGGAGGCCACCTGGGCGCCGATGCGCAGTGCCGTCGCGACGGGCAGCGGACCGTCCCGGTCGAGCAGCGCCCGCAGGTCGAGGCCGGAGACATAACGCATCGCGATGTAGAGGACACCGTCGGTCTCGCCGGCCTCGAAGATCGGCACGATGTGGGGGTGGTCGATGGCAGCCGCCACCCGTGACTCGTGCGTGAAGCGGCGGCGGAAGGTGTCGTTGCGGGCGAGCTCCGGGGCGAGCAGTTTCAGCGCCACCGTGCGGTCGAGCCGCAGGTCGCGGGCGCAGTACACCACGGCCATACCGCCGCGTCCGATCTCCCGCTCGACGCGGTAACCGGCGATCTGGGCCCCGATGGGCCCGGCGGACCGGCCGGCGTACACACTCACGTCCCGAGGAACCGATTCCATCGCGACCACCGCCACGCGGCTGGACACCGGGGGGCCTTCGTCCCCGCTCCCTCCAGCATTCCATCGACCGCGCCCCCGCGCTTCGCGGCCCCGGGACACCCGGGCCATGGGACGGCCCCCGCGGTGACCGCCCCTGCCCGTGGCGGGGCGGTCACCTCGTGCCGTCGCGGTCAGCGTCCCGCGGCGGCCACCCGCGGCCCCGGCAGGGCGAGCGAACGGCGGCGCACCAGCGTGGGGTTGACGGCGGACGGCGGCCTGCGCAGCCGCGTCGCCTGCTCGTAGTCGTACGCGTAGCCGAGGAGCAGCGGCTCGCTCCAGGCCCGTCCGAGGAAGGTGATGTTGAAGGGCCGGCGGTCGGCCGCGCGGTAACCCGCCGGGACGGTGACGGAGGGGTAGCCGGCCTTGGCGCCGATGGAGGAGCTGCCGCTGTTCACGAACAGCAGGGCGGTGACGTCGTGCGCGGCCATCAGGGCGTCGATGCGGTCCCTGCTCTCCTCCAGGTCCCGGGCGCGGGCGGCCCGGTACTCGGCGGTGTCCGCGCTGTCCGGCGCGAGGTCCCTGGCCTGCGCGGCGAGCGCGAGCGTCTGCCCGAACTTCAGGGCGACGTCAGCCTGCGCCGCATTGCGGGCGATCACATCGGCGAGGGTGCGCACGGGTGCGCCCTCGGGCAGCCGGGCGAGGTAGGCGTCGAGGTCGCGCTTGAACTCGTGGCTCAGCACCGGGGAGGCGACGTCGTAGCGGCGGCGCGCCTCGAGGCCGAGGGCGACCAGTTCGGCGCCGCGCCCGGCCAGGGCCTCCAGGGCCGCGTCCCACAGGAACCGTTCGTCCGTGCCGTCCTGCGGGATCTGTTCCGCGACGACGCCGATGCGTGCCCCGCGCAGGGCGTCGGACGACAGGTCGGCCGTGAAGTCGTGGCCCTCGAGCGGGTTGCCGGAGGTGGCCGGATCCTCGGGATCGGTGCCGGTGAGGACGGTCAGCAGGGCGGCGGCGTCCGCGACGGTCCGGGTCATCGGCCCCGCGGTGTCCTGGCTCGAGGCGATGGGCACGATGCCCGTGCGGCTGACGAGGCCGAGGGTGGGTTTGACCCCGACGCCCGACGTGGCCGACGCGGGGCTGAGGATCGACCCGTCCGTCTCGGTGCCGATGGTGACGGCGGCCAGTCCGGCCGCGGCGGCCACCCCGGAACCGGCGCTGGAACCGCTGGGTGTCACGCTCAGGTCGTACGGGTTGAGCACCTGGCCCGCCAGCGAGCTGTAGCCGCTGGGCATGCCCACGGTGAGGTAGTTGGCGAACTCGGTGAGGTTGGCCTTCCCGAGGATCACCGCCCCCGCCTCTCGCAGCCGGGTCACCAGCGGGGCGTCCGCGCCGGGGAAGGATTCGGCGAGGACCACCGAGCCGGCGGTGGTGGGCATGCCGAGGACGTCGATGTTGTCCTTCACGAGCACCGGTATGCCCAGCAGCGGCCCGCCGGGGCCGCCGGCCGCCCGGCGCTCGTCCGCCGCCACGGCCTCCTCCAGCGCGGCCGGGTTGACGCAGCGCACCGCGTTCAGGGCCGGGCCGCCCACGTCCAGGTCCTCGATGCGCCGCAGGTAGGCGCGGGTGAGGGAGACGCTCGTGGCGCGGCCCGAGGCCATGAGGGCGGTCAGCTCGGCGACCGTCGCGACCTCCAGGTCGGCGGGGAACGACTCGACATCGGGGGATCGGGCGCCGGCCGCAACCGGTTCGGAGGCGGGATTGCCGGAGGTTCCGGGGGTGACGTTGGCGAGGCTGATGACGCCCTCCTGGGTGAGTGGTGCGCTGCGCGACCGGGTCCGTTGCGCCCCGTACGGCCGTCGCCGTACGGGGCGTGCACCATCATCCTCACAGGAAGCGGCGGATGGGCGCGGTGGCCGCCTCCTGGACGCGCTCCAGGGCGGAGCGGGAACGCCAGCGGGCGGCGTCGACGCGGTCGCTGCGGCGCAGGTCCTCGTCGAAGTGGGCGTCGATGCCGGAGGTGAAGGACTCGTCGAGAACCGCCAGCATCACCTCCTCGTCATGGTCTAGAGAGCGGCGGTTGAAGTTGGTCGAGCCGATCAGGGTGGCGACACCGTCCATGGTGATGACCTTTGCGTGCATCATCGTGGGCAGGTAGTGCCAGATCCGCACCCCGCAGTCCAGGAGCCGCTGGTAGTAGCGCTGCCCGGCCAGTTGGCAGACCCGCTTGTCGGTGTACGGGCCCGGAAGCAGTATCTCGACCTCCACCCCGCGCGCCGCGGCGTGGCAGAGCAGGCCGACGAAGTACGGGTCGGGCGCGAAGTACGCGGTGGCGAGCCGTATGCGCCGCTCGGCCGAGGTGATCACGACGCGGAGCAGGGTGCGCATGTCCTGCCAGCCCACACTCGCCGAGCCGCGTACGACCTGGACGATCGCCCCTCCGCTCTGCTCGTGCTCGGTGAAGCGGTCGCGCTCGTCGAAGAGCCCGCCCTGCCGGCACTCGGCCCAGTTCTGGGCGAAGGCGGCGGCCAGCCCGTCCACGGCGGGTCCGGTGACCCGGACGTGGGTGTCCCGCCATTCGCCGGGATGGCGGGCGTCGCCGCACCACTCCTCAGCGATGCCGACGCCGCCGGTGAAGGCGGCCTCGGCGTCGACCACCAGGACCTTGCGGTGGCAGCGGTGGTTCTGCTTGAACGGCGAGAGCCGCACGGGCTTGCGGAACCAGGCGACGTCCACGCCGGCCCGGTCCAGGTCCGCCAGCAGTTCCCGCTCGATCAGCCGCCCGCCGAAGCCGTCGAGCAGCAGCCGCACCCGCACCCCCTCCGCCGCCTTGTCGGCCAGCGCGTGCGCGAAGTCGCGCGCGATCCGGCCGCGCCAGTAGACGAAGGTCGTCATGTCGACGGTGTACTTGGCCCCGCGGATCGCGTCGAGCATCGCGGGGAAGATCTCGTCCCCGTTGCGCAGGGCCTGCAGGCGGTTTCCCTCGGTCGCGGCGATGCCGATCAGCCGTTCCAGGCGGCGGCGCAGTTGCTGCGTGCGGTCGGCGGCCGAGCGCTCCTGCCGGCCCCCGTCCCTGTGGTCGGTCTCCTCCAGCGAAGCGCCCGTGCCGTCATGACCCATGCCGTCGTGCCCCCCGGTTCCGGTGCCGCGGCGGCCCGTCCGGCCGCGGTGTCGCGTGGCGTACTCCAGCCGTATGCCCGTCCGGAGGCGGCTTATCCGAAAGTGGCTACCCGTGCACGTGAGGCTGGGGGGACTCCTTTGCGCTCGTGCTCCGCAGTACCCGGGCGCGGCCCCGCAGCGGCACCGTCGCCGCGAGGAGCCCGCCCGCCTCCGCACCGAGCGGAATTCCGCCGAACGCGCTACTGGCAGTCGTTTCACAGGGCATCCATCCTTTGCGGATTGACCGCCAGACTTTCGGCTGTTCGTCGCACAGGAGGCACGACACCTCCTCTACCTGCACTTTCCTCTCCCATAGAGCGCTTCTTTACCGATGGCGGAATTTCCGTTGACCTCTACTTGCCGAGCGGATTACACGCCGATGAGAAACGCGCCATTCGGCCTGTGATGTGCAACTCCTTTTCCTTTCCAGCGCCTCCCCGGACCTAACATCGGGACATACGCGACGGACATTCCTGTACATCAGTGAAGAGGTGACACCATGCCGATCCCCGTGTCCCAGGCCCTTGTCGAGCAGGGGCGGACGGCCGCCGACAAGGCCACGGCCCTCCGTAGCCCGGGCCGCTACCTGGTCAGCTCCCTGCTGGCCGGCGCGTTCGTCGGGGTCGCGGCGGTGCTCCTGCTCACGGTCACCGGACCGCTCGCGGCGGCCGGCTCGCCGTTCACCAAGCTCATCCAGGGACTGCTCTTCGCCGTGGCGCTCACCTTGGTGGTCTTCGCGGGCGCCGAACTCACCACGGGCAACATGATGACGACCGTCCAGGGCGTCGTCGTCCGCAGCCTCAGCGGAGCCAACGCGGTGGCCCTGATCATCGGATCGTTCGTGGGCAACCTCATCGGGTCCGTCCTGTTCGCCCTGGTCGTGCACGGCAGCGGCGTCATCACCTCGGGCGCCGCCCCCGGGCACGCCGCGCCGGCCCTCGCCCTGCTGACCTCGCTGCTCAAGACGAAGGCGGCGGAATCGGGCGGAGCGCTCTTCTTCCGCGGCGTGCTCTGCAACTTCCTGGTCTGCCTGGGCGTGTGGATGGCCGCGCGGACGAAGTCCGACGGCGCGAAGATCGCCCTCATCTTCTGGGCCCTGCTGGCGTTCGTCGGCTCCGGCTTCGAACACGTCGTGGCCAACATGACGTACTACTCGCTCGGGATGTTCGAGCACGTGCCGGACGCGACAGCAGCCGGCTTCGCGCGCAACCTGCTGTTCGTGGGCCTCGGCAACCTCGTGGGCGGCGGCCTGCTGGTCGGCGCGGCGTACGCGTTCGTGGGCCGCGGCGGGAAGGCGAAGCCGACGAACGGGCCCGTGCCCGTCGAGGCACCGGAGTCGGTGAGCTTCTGAGCGGCGCGGCACGGTGCGGCGTCGGCCCCGGGAGGCCGACGCCGCACCGTGCTCGCCGCTGTACGGCACCGGTCCGGACGACGAGGCGGACGTCCGGTTGACCGCCCGCCCCGGAACGGCTCAGCGGTGCGCCGTGCCCCCACCGGTCGCCATGGCCCGGGCGATGCGGCGGTTGGTCTCGTCCCAGACCTCCTGAGGCAGCTTGGGCAGTACGTCGTCCCAGAGGGGCAGGCAGGTGCCGCGCATCTGCATCATGCCCTCCGGCCTGGCGATCAGGAAGACGTGCAGGTGAGCTCCCCCGTCGCCCCACTTGTTGACGTGCACTCGAGCGATGCCGCCCAGCGACATGACCGCCCGCTCCACTCGCTGCAGCATCGGCCCCAGCTCCGCGGCCCGTTCCGGCGGCAGGTCATCCAGGTCGTAGTGGCCACGCGGCTGCAGCAGCACCGTCGCGGGGAGTGCGGCCGGCTCGTCGGAGACGCTCAGCCGCCAGTGCTCGTCCGTCCACAGGAAGTCGGTGTCCGCACGCGCGCAGCCCCGGCACCCCTCGGGACCCGACTCGCCGAACCGGGGCGGCTCGGGCAGCGTCGGCCCCTCAAGGACCTTGATCCGCAGATCCCCTTCGTACGGAAAGACCTCCCAGAACGGGATGCCGTCGGCGGGGAAGGGGATGCGCTCGCCGATCGGCAGCCGCTTGACGTAGTCGCTTGCTTCCATGTCCATGATCCACAGAGTCGCACACCTGATCGGCCGCGTGAGGCCGTCAGCACACCTCTGTCGGCAGTCACGGACACCAGGCCGGCGACGCCGGCAGATCGACTGTCCGTTGAGCCAGGTCCCCGGGAGCATGGCCCGAACCGCCTCCAGCGCCTCCTCGGTCCGCGCCCGCACAGGAACGCAGCCCTCCTCGTCCTGGAGCAGCACGTCCGCACCGAGGAACCAGCGGGTGCCCTCGAAACCCGTGGCGGGGGCCCGCGCGTCCCACGGCTCCGCTGAGCGACGCCGACGCCGCCCCGACGCAGCGGATGACGCTGCGCAGGCGGTGGTCGCGTACGGGGAGCCGTCGGTCAGGCGCGGCGGGCGGCCCAGACGGTGCGCTCGGTGCGCAGGACGAGATCCTCGCGGCGCAGCAGGCTGTGCGGGCTGTCGGTGTCCAGGAGTTCGTCGAGTGCGGCGAGGTCCTCCGGGCTGAGGGCGGGGGCTGCGACGCCGCGGACGCGCTGCAGGCTGCCGTGCGCGTAGCGGCCGATCGCTTCGCTGCGTGTGCCTTCGATGTCGACGGTGACGGTGCGCTTCTCCTCGACGGTGAACCCGGCGGCGGTCAGCATGGGGCCCCAGTCGGCACCGCGGTGCGGCACGCGCTCGGCGTGGAAGCTGTCGGTCGCGGCATGGGCGCGCTCTTCGAGCCCGGGCCGGTTCTCGGGGGCCTGGGCGGGCAGGAAGCGAGGGAAGCCCGCGAGCTCGACGACCACGAACAGGCCGCCGGGGGCGAGCAGTTCGTGCACGCTCCGCAGGGCGTGGCCGGGGTCGGCCATGTGGTGCATCGAGGCCGAGGCCCACACCAGATCCGGCGTCCCGAGGTCGGGCCAGCCACTGGCGTCCAGGTCGGCCGGCACGGTCAGGACCTGACCCCCGACACCGAGGGCGCGCGCCCTCTCTCGCAGGAGCCGGAGGTGTCCGGCCGAGGCGTCGACGGCGGTGACGTGGGCGTCGGGGAAGCGTCGGAGGAGCGCGAAGGTTCCCGCGCCGGGGCCGCAGCCGAGGTCCACGATCCTCCGCGGCTCGTTCCTCAGCGGCAGCCACGCGATGAGGGACGCCAGGTGCTCGGCGAGCACCTCGGCGTCCAGGTCGAGCATCTGTGCCTGACCGGCGTCGTCGTGCCTGTCGTGGCCGTGGTCGTGGTCGGCGTGGTGACCGCCCCCGCCGTGGTGGGTGGCGTCCTGGCGTGTTCGGGTCATGGCCTCACCCTAGGAGGGCCATGCGCCGAACGCATGATTGCTTGCGGGATACGCAAGAGGAGGGCTCGCCCCGCTGCGCGCCACGCAAGAGCGCCGCCTGCGGCCGGCCGTCGGCGCGCCCGGCGGCCCGCTTATGCGCTGGGTTCCCGGGCGCCCTCACCGGTCGGCCGCGGAGGCGCCGCGCTCACCGTCCTTCTGGTGGCCGCGACGGGCGTCGCGATCGAAGATGCCCAGGATCTCGCACGGTCCGCCCTCGGCGCCTATGGCGTGCGGCATCATGGTCGGGAACTCGGCGGCTTGGTCGGCCTCGATGCGAAGGCGCCGGTCGCCGAGCATGAGGACGGCGGTGCCGGACAACACCACCAGCCATTCGCGGCCGGGGTGGGCGCGCATGCGGGCCGGGTTGCCGGGCGGCGGGTCGGTCATCCGCTGACGCGTCACGCTCATCCCGGGGACCGCCCTGACGGGCCAGCGCATCAGGCCGTGGGCTGCGTCGATCATCGGGCTGATCACGACGTCGTCGGCGGCGCTCTCCACGAGCTGGTCCAAGGTGGTGTCCAGCGCCCGGGCGAGCGTGACCAGCTGGTCCAGGGCGAGGCGGCGCTGGCCGTTCTCGATGCGGCTCAGTGAGGACTGGCTGAGGTTGGCACGCCTGGCCAGCTCCTCCAGGGACCAGCCCTGTGCGACGCGCAGTGCGCGCAGCCGTCTGCGTACGAGGCTGTCCAGCTGCCCGTCGTCTTGCGTCATGAGCAACATGCTATGCCGTGAATGCAACACCGGGATGGTCGGTGGGCTGGTCCGCCCGCCAGCTCGCCATCGCCCAGCAGCCGTCAGGCGCCCTTCGGGGCCAGCGGCGGGACAAAGAACCCCCCCCTCCTCAGCGTTCCTCGACCCAGCGTGCGGTGTGAAGGAACGCTGCGTTCAACGCCCTTGGTCCGCTCAGACGTCTCCCTCGCCGGTACTCGCACGTACACCCGCGATCGCCACCGCCTGCCCGCTCACCCGCACCCTTGGGTCCGTGGTGGACGCCTCGACCCGGAGCAGACTGGGGCGACCGAGGTCCTGCCCCTGACGGATGGTGAAGGCGCCGGCGGGCGGGAGGGCGCCGAGGGCGCGCAGATAGCCGCCGAGGGCGGCGGCCGCGGCGCCGGTGGCCGGGTCCTCGACGACACCGCCGATCGGGAACGGGTCGCGCGCGTGGAAGAGCTCCGCTGCCTCACGCCAGACCAGTTGGAGCGTCGTCCAGCCGTGACGGCGCATCACCTCGGCCAGAGCGTCGAAGTCGTAGTCGAGGGCAGCGAGACGCTCGCGGGTGGCCACCGCCAGAACCAGGTGTTCGTTCCCACCGAACGCGACGTGCGGCGGAAGTGCCGGGTCGAGGTCGCCCGGAGACCAGTGCAGGGCCGCGAGGGAGGCGCTCACCTCCGTGTCGCTCGCCGGTCGGGAGCGGGTGGGGACGCTGGTGAGCGTCGCCGTCACGGAGCCTTCGGGCTCCGCGGAGGCGTCCTGGGCGGTGTCCACGGCGATCTCGCCCACCGGCGTGTCGAAAAGGAGCGGGCCGGGGCCGATCCGCTCGGCCAGGGCCACCGCGGTGGCGACGGTCGCGTGGCCGCAGAAGGCGACCTCGGCGAGCGGACTGAAGTAGCGCAGCCGGAACCGGCGCGCCGCACGGTCCGCGACGGTGACGAACGCCGTCTCCGAGTACCCGATGCCGGCGGCGGTCGCGAGCATGGCGGCGTCGTCCAGTGCGGCCGCGTCGAGGACGACGCCGGCCGGGTTGCCGCCGGCGGGGTCGGTGGTGAAGGCGGTGTAGCGCAGGATGTCGGGACGTGTCATCAGGCTCATGCCCCTACCGTGGCACCGATGAGGCATCCCTACAAACGATGGAAATCGATCGAATCCATCGTCATATTCGATGGCAGCGGCTATCGTCCGCAGCATGGACACCCGACTGCTGCGCACCTTCGTCACCGTCGCCCGGACCGGGAACCTGACCGCCGCCGCGGAGCGCCTGCATCTCGTCCAGTCCACCGTCACCGCCCACGTGCAGGCCCTGGAGAAGGAGCTCGACCTGCGCCTGTTCGACCGGCTTCCGCGCGGCGTGGTGCTCACCGGCGCCGGACGCGATGCGCTGGCACAGGCCGAGGAGGTGCTGGAGGCCGAGTCCCGGCTCCGCGCGGTCGCCGCCTCGGCCGGTGGCACGGACGGCCGGGTGAGCGGACGCGTGGTGCTCTCCGCCGGCGAGTCGCTGGTGTCCGCACGGCTGCCGGCCGTCATCGCCGCGCTTCGGCGCAGCCACCCCCGGATCGAGGTGGACCTGCGCACGATGGGGACCGCGACCGCCGTCGCCGCGCTCCGCACCGGCGAACTGGATCTGGCCCTGCTGCTGGAGGACGAGGTCGCGTTCCGCGACATCGAGTGCACGGCGCTGGCCCGGGAGGCGCTGGTGCTCGTCTGCTCGTCCGAGCACCCCGCCGCCCGCGGCAGCACCGACTGGGCGGAGCTGGCCCGCGAGGACTACTTCCTGCACGAGCAGGGCTGCTCGTACAGCGACCGCTTCGTCGAGCGGCTGCTCACCGCCGCCAAGGGCGCACCACCTCGGATCACGCGCTTCGGCAGTCTTGAAGCCGCCAGGTCCTGCGTGGCCGCGGGCCTCGGCCTCAGCCTGCTGGCCCGCGCCAATGTCGAGGACGCGCTCGCGACGGGCCGTCTGACGCAGGTGTCCGGCCCGCGTTTCCCCGACGTCACCGTCCTTCTGGCCCGCCACCGCCGGCGCTGGCTCTCCCCCGCGGCGGCAGCGCTCCGTGCAGAGCTGCCGCACCATTTCCCCCGCTGAGGGCGGTCACGCCTTCCGCGCGGTCGCGGCCAGGGGCGGGAAGCCGCGATCAGGCTGCCTGCCCGCAAGCCACGCCGTCTCTCAGGTGATCAGCCGGGCCGGGATGGTGGCCGCGTGCATCAGGGCCTCCAGCGGCCCTCGCCGGAAGATCCGGGTCCAGGCGAGAGCCAGCACCATCGCGGCCGCGACGAAGGAGAGCAGGACCGGCAGTGCGGCGGAGTCGGGCATGTCGTCGACACCCAGGACACCGATGGCGACGATGTGCCCGACGTACGCGGTCAGCGAGATCGAGCCGACGGCGATCACGGGCGCGACCACCCACCGCACGCGCGCCCGTTCCGCCACGGCCAGGCATCCGCCCAGGACCACGAGCGCGACCCCGGTGTTCCCGAGGATCGAGAACGTCGTCTGGCTGTGCGGAGCGGCCACCAGCATCCAGGACGGCGTGTCGACGACCTGGTTGCCGTATGTCTCGGACAGCGCGTCCGACCACCAGGCCGAGCCGGCCGGTGCGCCGTCCGCGGCCGCGCTGATCGCGGCCCGCGCGCCGGTGGCCAGGTGCAGGGCCACCCAGGAGCCGCCGTAGCCGAGCACGGCCAGACCCGCGCCGCACACGGCGACTTTGGCGCGCACACCGGGTCGCCGCAGGTCGAGCCGGGCGACGGCCATCCCGCCGATGAGGAAGGACACCCAGGTCACCACCGGGTAGTCGCCGGTGATCAGCAGCTGCAGGAATCCGTCCGAGCCGGTGAGCCGGGCCAGCGGATCGTGCGCGATCACCGCGTCGCCCCAGCCCCCGTTGTCGATGGCGACCCGCAGGACGTACAGGAGCTGTGGCAGCACGAGCGCGGTGACCGCAGCGATCACCGCAAGCGTGCGGGCCCGCAGCCGGTACAGGGGCAGGACACAGAGGAAGGCGAGTCCGTAGTACGACAGGATCACGTCGACGGAGGTGCCCACGTCCGTCAGCAGGGACCCCAGGACGATGAGGACGGCGGCCCGGATCACCACCCGGCCCACGGCCTGCCGCCCCGCGCGGCCCGTACGCGGCTCCGGCCGCCCGGTGAGCAGGACCAGGGAGAACCCGGCGAGAAGGGCGAACAACGCCGAGGACCGACCCCGCGCCAGCTCCATCACCCAGCCGAGCGGGCCTCCCACGGAGGGGTCGGGACCCACGTGGGCGGCGAACATCCCTGCGATGGCCAGGCCGCGCGCAAGGTCGACACCGATCAGCCGTCCGGCCGCCGCGGGGCGGAACGGGGAGCGGGCCACCGCGGCCTTGTCGAACTCTGCCGGAACCTCTGCCGGAGCCTCTGCCGCGACGGGTGATGCGTGGGTCATGCGCCCCAGACTCGCGGTGCCACCGGTCCCGCGCCAATCCGGCAGGTGCCGGGACTCCCCCCGCCAGGCGGCTGGTCCGCGCGTGTGTACCGGGGCAACGGTCGCGCGGGCCACGCGGAGTCCGCGGCCGGGCTCGCTCCGGCCTCCCGGACCCGGTTCCGCAGGGTCTCGGTCTCGGAATGGATCCCCAGATCGGCAGCGACCTGCCGAAGCGTCGCCTCGGAATGCGACTGGTGGGAGCGCGACCGCGTCCGCCGTGAAGTGCGGCGGATAGTTCTCCGTGACCCACGAGACGTCATTCTCAGATCCTCAGGATCCAGTGTCTCGTGTGTCCAAGATCAGGGGTCAAGGCCCAAGAAGGGAACGTTCGTGATGCCCAGCCGAGCGGCCCAGCCTCATCCGCACGTACCTGGGCGACGTCGCTCGCCGGTCAGCACCGCGCGGACCTCCGCCTCATCGAGGCCGGCGCGAACGGCGAGCTCCACTTGGTGCCGCGCGTCGTGAATCCTCTGCCCCGCCGCGAAGTCGGCCTCGTAGAACAACGTCGACAACGTCTCGGCATGGCCCTAAGTGGCGGCCAGGTGGACAGCACACTTCTTGAGCGTGTCCAGGTATACGTGCGCCTCCATCTGGCAGACCTCGATCTGACCGCTGAGCGTATCGCAGCCGAGCACAGCGTTTCCGTACGCTGGCTCTACCGGACCCTGTCCCGGGCGGGAATCACCCTTGGCGAATGGATCAGGACGCAGCGTCTCGAAGAATGCAGGAGGGAACTGGCTTCGCCGGTGCATCAGTTCATGACGATCGAGGCCATCGCCCACCGGTGGGGCTTCGCCAGCGCACCCCACTTCAGTCGGGTCTTCAAGACGGCGTACGGCGTGAGCCCCCACGACTTCCGGTTGGGTCGGAGTGGGCTTTCACCGGAGACACACCATCTCCGGCAGAGCGCTTCGGACGGACCACGCTGACCGTACCGGGTCCACGGGTCCACGTGGAAGGCGAACCCGAGCCGCCCCGCGCCCCGCTCGGAACGTTCGACTGTGAGCGCGTCAGACGACCAGGCCCCCGCCGGTTGCCGATCCGGCAGGGGCCCTGCTTTGTGCGTTGCCGCAGGTCAGCCCATGCGCGTATCCCGCTCGACATCCTCGGCCGCTTCGCGGGCGATGCCGCCCGGGAGGTCGTGCTCGCAGACCACGACCTCCCGTGCGCCCGTGCGCTCCTTGATCCGCAGCAGCGCCAGGGCCCTGGCGCGGATCACGTCGACCCGGCCCGGGTGCATCACCGGGATCGCCGCACGCTGCGACCTCCCCCGGGGCCGCCTTCGCCTACCTCACCGCGTGGATGGTCCGCCCTCCTTGCCCGGGCAGGTCACCAGCCGGTGATGCGGGGCCAGCGCGCTTGGATCACCGGGGCGGGCTCCGTGCCCTTGCTGCTGTCGACGACGTGGTAGCCGTGGTGCTGGGCGGCGGTGGCGCAGGCGTGGTTGGGCAGGATACGCAGCCGGGTGCCGACCGGCAGGTCGGGCAGGTCGGTGCCGTCGCGGGCGGTGAGGGTGCCATGTTCCTGGCTCGCGGCCGTCATGACCAGGTTCGGGATGAGGTGGCCGGCCATGTCGGTGACCAGACCGTAGCCCTGGTCCTGGGCCTGGGCGGCGGTGCCGCGGTCGCGGGACATGGCCATCCAGCCGCCGTCGGTGACGATCCACCCGTACTCGGGGCGGTGGCCGATGACGGTGACGACCACCGAGAGGGCGAGGTCCTGCACCTGGCAGACGTCGAGGCCGGCCATCACCAGGTCGAAGAACACGTAGTTGCCGGCCCGCAGTTCGGTGACCCCGGTGAGGTCCTCGGCCGCGTGCGCGGTGGGGGTGGAGCCGACGCTGACGCAGGCCACGGGCAGACCGGCCGCACGGAGACGTTCGGCTGCGGCAACCGCGGTGTCACGTTCGTTCTGTGCGGCCAGGCGCTGTTCTTCGGCGCTGTAGGCGAAGTACGACTCGCCCGCGTGGGTGAGCACGCCGTCGAGGCAGGCCGCGTCGTGCAGGATGCGGCCGATCTCCGTGAGGGCGGGGTCGTCCGGCTTGAGACCACCGCGGTGGCCGTCGCAGTCGATCTCGATCTGGGCCGGGATGGGCAGGCCGGCCTGGCCGGAGGCTTCCGCGACGAAGACGGCCTGCTCGATGCTGTCCAGCAGGACCCGCACGGTCACGCCGCGGCGCAGGAGAGCGATGACGCGGGGGAGCTTGTGGGGGTCGATGCCGACGGCGTAGGTGATGTCGGTGTAACCGCCGTCGGCGAACGCCTCGGCCTCGGCGAGGGTGGAGACAGTGATGGGACACGTGTTGCCGTCGTTCAGGAGCGCGGCGACGTCGAGGCTCTTGGCTGTCTTCATGTGCGGGCGGAGGGTGACCCCGAGCCGGCTGGCCCTGGCCTGAAGGCGCTCGATGTTGCGCAGGCTCTTGTGCACGTCGACCACGGCGAACGGGGTGTCCGGATCCATCAGGGTCTGTGCGGCGGAGGCGGGGAGGGTGGTCACAGGGAGATGTCCATCTTCTTCAGGAGGGCCAGAGCCAGGTAGAGGTCTTGCAGTCCGATCCCGGAACTGTCGAAGATTGTGATGTCACGGTCATCGGTGCGTCCTTGGGCGCGCTGGGTGAGGACCTCGCCGAGGGGGATGAGGACGGTGTCCTCGGGTGCGTGCTGGCTTTCGCCCATGCGGCGTGCCTGCTCGGGCAGGTCGCAGAACACCCGTGCGCGGGCGAACAGGGCCGGGGGCAGCTCCCGCTTTCCGGGGGCGTCGGCTCCCATGCAGGACAGGTGCGTGCCGGGGCGGACCCACTCGGCCTCGAACAGGGGCGAGCCTTCGGCTCGTGCGGTGGTGGCGGTGACGATCACGTCGGCGCTCGCACAGGCTTCCTCGGCACCGGCCGCACGCGCCGTGTGTCCCTCTGCGGTGAGTGCGGCAGCCACGGTCGCAGCGCGGGCCCTGTCGCGTCCCACGATCAGGATCTCGCCGATCGGCCGGACACGGGCGACGGCCCGCGCCTCATAGGCGGCCTGATGGCCGGTGCCGAAGACGGCAAGGGTGGCGGCTCCGGTGGGGGCGAGCAGGTCGACGGCGAGCGCGTCGGCCGCTGCGGTCCGGTAGGCGTTCGCGGCACCGAGCTCCAGGACGGCGGCGATCCGGCCGATTCTCTGATCAAGCAGCAGGAAAGTGGAGTGGTGGCGCGGCAGCTCGTGTTTCAGGTTGTCCGGCCAGTAGGTGCCGATCTTCACTCCGGCATGCGTCGCGGACGCGGACGGCTTGAGCGTGAACCGGTTGCGGGGATCGGAGCCGTGCACGGTCAGAGAAGGAAAGACCACGCCCTGCACCGTCGCGGCGAAGGCCGCGCGGGCCGCGTCCAGAGCCAGCTCCTCGTCCACGAGCACAGCCGTCTGTTGCTCGGGAATGAACAGCAGGCCACGGCCTGCGTCCGACGGTGGGCCGGAACTGGGCGGACAAGCAGGTGCGGAGTGTGCGGCCGGTCCGGTGTCGGTCATGTACTGCCCCTTCACTTGGCGTAGTTGTAGACCGTGGCCCGGGACACGCCCAGTAGGTCCGCGATGGTCTGCGCGGCGTCGCGCCCCTCGAAGTAGCCCTCACCCTGCAGCTGCCGCACGAGCGCCTTCTTGTCGTCCCGACTCAGTGACCGGGGGGTGGCACCGCGCTCCGCGGCCAGCGCCTCCACAGTTCGGCGCAGCTCGCGCACGTTGCGGTCCCGCAGATTCTCCAGCGGGTGCTCGCGGTGCTCGACATCGGTGGCCACGAGGTTCGACAACGCCAGTGTCACCGGCGACAGGACGGACACGTCAAGGTTCAGGCACAGGGCCGCGATGTACTGTCCCGCCGCGTTCTTGATGCCGATCGACGTGCTCTTCACCGGCCGACCGTCGGGAAACTGGTTGGGGTAGTTCTGGATCACGCTCGGGTACTGCGGATCCGCGATGCGGGCCAAGCCCAGCTCCGTGGCCGAATCCCCGACCTCCCGGCCGGAGAGGTTGTTCTCGATCACCCGAATCGCCTGCTGGGGGTCCCGCAGGTCGTGCAGCACCACCTCACACAGCCCGGAAAACATGCGGCCCAACGCCACAGCGATCTTCTCCGCCTCGCGGATGAGGTGCTCATCGGCCTCGTCCGCAGCGACGGCCACGGGACCCCCGCCGTCGCCCTCCGGCTGCTCAGCCACGGGATGCTCCATGGCCCGCCTCCATCCTGGACTGCAATTCCATCTTTAGACATTGATGCTAAAGCATCCTCCGAGCCGCGCTCAACCCGGCCGGCGAGAGCGATCAACCTGGGCGTGCACGGGCAGGCTTGGGACAAGAGGTCATGCGCATGCCATTGCCGCTCATCGCAGCTCACACCCAACTCCGCCGTACCCAGGCTCTCGCCGAGGACCTCCGTCGGCCCTGGGAGCGTCGCACCACGCCGCCTCACCCACGCCCGAGTACGGCGGGGTTTCGCACCGTCCGCGGGTTCCCGACCCGCCTGCGGCTGTTCTCCACCGCCGCCAGCAGCTTCCCGTCCCTACGAGCAACACCACCGAACCGGAGCCGTGGAACCCGCCGCCCACCCGACGCGACAGACGGGCCACCAGCCTGTCACCTGCAGAAATCTCCGACCCGAACGAGCCGAAAGGGCCCGCCAGCAAGCTGACGGACCCAAATGCAAGATCGAGGCTAA
>NZ_JBYIQP010000042.1:0-53431 GCF_057707665.1 Actinacidiphila sp. bgisy167
GGCTGTGGTCCCCCCCCCTCACCGCCCTCACGAGCGGCGGCCTGGATCCGCGCGATGCGGTCGAGGGCGGTGTCCATCGCCTCGGCCAGCGCGGCGTGCACCGCGAGCGGCTCGTCACCGGTGACGTGCAGCGGCTCGTGGCCGTAGCCGCGCAGCAGTTCGTCGAGCTCGCTCTCCGGGATGCGGGCCAGCACGGTCGGGTTGGCGATCTTGTAGCCGTTCAGGTGCAGGACCGGCAGGACGGCCCCGTCGTGGACGGGGTCGAGGAAGGTGGTGGAGTGCCAGGACGCGGCGAGCGGTCCGGTCTCGGCCTCGCCGTCGCCGATGACGCAGGTGACGACGAGCTCAGGGTGGTCGAAGGCGGCGCCGTACGCGTGCGACAGCGAGTAGCCCAGCTCACCGCCCTCGTGGATCGATCCCGGGGTCTCGGGCGCGACGTGGCTCGGCACGCCCCCGGGGAAGGAGAACTGCCGGAACAGCCGGGCCATGCCCGTCGCGTCGCGGGGGACGTCCGGGTAGGTCTGCGAGTAGGTGCCCTCGAGCCAGGAGTTCGCCAGGACGGCCGGGCCGCCGTGCCCCGGGCCCCAGACGGCGAGTGCGCGCTGCCCGCGGGCCTTGACGACCCGGTTGAGGTGGGTGTGGACGAGGTTCAGGCCGGGCGAGGTGCCCCAGTGGCCGAGCAGCCGCGGCTTCACGTGTTCGGGGCGGAGCGGTTCGGCCAGCAGCGGATTGCCCGTCAGGTAGATCTGGCCGACGGCCAGGTAGTTCGCGGCGCGCCAGTGGGCGTCGAGGGCACGGAGCTCCTCGTCGTGCATGGCTTCCTCCGAAACGTCGGGGGCGAGGGACCTCTCCTCCTCAGATTCGGCATGCGCGACGGTGGTCCTCTAGGGCCGGATGGGGCCTCTTCGGCTGTCCGGACCACGACCGGACGTCGGCCGGGCACGCACGGCGCACTGCGCGCGGGGTGCACGATCGACAGCACTCCGACCGGCCCAGCGCGAGCGGGCGGTCGGGGTCCGGCCGAAGACGCGCACGGAGACGTCGCGTGCGGACAGGTCACGCAGCATGCGCGGCACGATCAGCAGCCGGTCCCGGGCCTCCCGGTCGGCGCGTCCCGTGCTGCCGCTGCCCGCGCTGCCGCCGACCCGGCCGAAGGGACGGGGGCCATGCGCTCGGCGGCCAGTCCCTCGAGCCGTGTCAGGTCGGTGGGAAGCGCGGGCAGCACGCCGACGAGCCCGTTGAGGTAGATCTCGTACTGGTGGTCCGCACGGTCGCCCATCGCTGTCCCGCCTCTCGATGCCGAGAGCAGGGCCGTGTCAGGGGGCGGTCCGCCGCGTCCACCCTCAGGACGGCGGTAGTTCGGCCGCCATGTCGGCACGTACGGCCGCGTTGCGGCGGGAGATCACCACCGCCGCCGCGACGGCACTGGCCGCGAAGCAGGCCGCCACCGTCCAGCCGCAGTCCAGTACGTCGCCGGTCAGATGGTCCAGGGAGTAGCGGCCGGGACCGGAGATGCCGATCGCGGCCGCCGTGAAGCCGAGGAACGCCGGGTACTCGAAGCCGCCCGAGGCCGCGAAGAAGCCGGCCGGCAGGTGCACGGAGACGGCGCCGGCCATCCCCCCGGCGGCGGCCGCGCCCGCGGCCGGGGTGGCCAGGCCGAGCGCCAGCAAGGTGCCGCCGCCCGCCTCGACGAGGCCAGAGGCGAGGGCGCTGCGCCGGCCGGGCCGGAAGCCCATGGACTCCATCGCCTCCCCCGTGCCCTCCAGGCCGTGGCCGCCGAACCAGCCGAAGAGCTTCTGGGAGCCGTGCGCGACGAGCACCGCACCGGTCCCGAGGCGCAGTGCGAGCAGTCCGAGGTCCTTGCGGCGGCTGTGGGGCATGGGGGTCCTTCCCGGGCGTGCGGGCGCGTAGGGCCAGTCTCGGCGTCCGCCGCGGGGCGCGCCGCCGATGGTGGGCCGTCCGGGCTTTCGGTGCGAGGCCGACGCGGTGCCGGCGGCAGCCCGGTCTCGGCCGCGCGGTGGGTGGGGAGCGGTCGTGCGCGCGGTCTGTGGGGCGGTCGGCAAGGGCGGTCGATGAGGGTGGTCAGGACGCGATGGCGACGGCCCGCCGTGCGCAGTCCTCGGAGCCGAGGGCGCGGAGCATGAAGTCGGCGAGGTCGGCCCGGCTGACCCGGGAGGCGAGACCGAGCCGCAGGTCGGATCCGGTGCGGTAGACGCCCGTGTAGCGGCCGCCGGTGATGACGGCGGGCCGCACGATCGTCCACAGGTCGCCCTCGGCGCGGATCACTTCCTCCTGGCGGTCCTTGTCCCGCATGACGGCCGGGATCACCAGCGAGGTCGCGAGCCGGTACGCGCCGCGCGCGCCCGGTCCCGACCCGTACGCGCCGACGGCCACCAGTCGCCGTACGCCGAGCTCGCGCATGGCGGGAAGGATGCGCCGCATCCCGTCGGCGCAGACGCCGGCGCCGCGCGGGGACCGGGTGCCGAGGGCGCTGAGCACCCCGTCGGCGCCGCCGACGACGCGGCCCACAACCTCGGGGTCGCGGACGTCGCCGGTCACCGCGGTCAGCCGGTCACGTGGGGGGAGCCGGGCGGGGTCGCGGGCCAGGGCGGTGACCTCGTGGCCCGCGTCGAGCGCCTGGGCGACGAGTTCGCGCCCCACGTGGCCGGTGGCTCCGAAGATCGCGATGCGCATGGGGTCGCTCCGGTCGGTGGACGGTCGGGTCGGTCGGGTCGGTCGGGTCGGTCGGGGGAACGGTCACCGGCCATCCTGGGCCACCGGCGGCCGGGCGGCTACTTCAGCAGTCGCGACATCCGGCGGTCGGCGAGCGGCTTGCCACCGGTCTGGCACGTCGGGCAGTACTGCAGGGAGGAGTCGCTGAAGGAGACCTCCCGGATCGTGTCGCCGCAGACGGGGCAGGGCAGTCCGGTGCGCCCGTGCACGAGCAGCCCGGTCCTCTTCTCGCCCTTCAGCTCGCCCGCTGCCAGGCCGCGGGAGCGTTCGACGGCGTCCCGGAGCGTGGTGCGCAGCGCCTCGTACAACCGGCTGATCTCCTCTTCGGAGAGGTTCGCGGCGAGCGCGTACGGGGACATCCGCGCCGCGTGCAGCACCTCGTCCGAATAGGCGTTGCCGACACCGGCGATGACGCCCTGGTCGCGCAGGACGCCCTTGACGCGGCGGCGTTCGCCGGCGAGGAGGCTCGCGAAGACCTCGCGGGTGAAGGCGGGGTCGAGTGGCTCGGGGCCGAGGCGGGCGATGCCGGGGACGTCCCGGGGGTCCCGGACGCAGTGGACGGCCAGGCGCTTCTGCGTCCCCGCCTCCGTCAGGTCGAAGCCGGCACCGTCCGGTTCCGCCATCAGCAGCCGCAGCGCGAGCGGGCCCTTGCCCGGCCGGGGCGGCGTCGCGGGCAGGTCGTCCTTCCACCTCAGCCATCCGCCCCGGGCCAGGTGGACGGCGAGGTAGGGGCCGGCGCCGTCGTCGGTGGTGAACACCAGGAACTTGCCACGCCGGGCGACGGAGGTCACGGTGCGCCCGTGCAGCGCGTCCAGCGGCGGGTCGTAGGTCTTGAGGACGCTCACCGCCACCGGCAGGATTCGGGCGATGGCGTGCCCGGCCATGCGGTCGGTGAGGAACCCGGCGAGGGCTTCGACTTCGGGCAGCTCCGGCATGCGGCCAGTGTGCGCCCCCAGGCTGCGGGGTGCGAACGGCGACGGTACGGCCCGAGCCTGCCTCCGACGTCAATTCCGTGCGATATGAGGGAAGTTGGATGGCCGGGAGAACTGGACATCCGGCCGCCGGATGTGAATGATCGCAGCCATGGCCGATTCTCTCCCCCTGCCCGCCGAGGCACCGACTCGTCCGGGCCCCGGTGCGCTGGACCCCACCGAGGTGATACCCCGGCCGCAGCCGGTGGAGGCCGGTGAGGCGGAGGAGGTCAGGGTCATCAGCGGCGAGGTCGTCGGCGGCCGCCACCGAGGACAGCGCCGCGGGCCCGGTCGCGGCTCTCTGGGAACGGCCGTTCTGACGGCGACCGGCGCGGTCGCGGGGCTGTCCATGCTCATGCCGCACGGCGGCGGCGACACCATCGCGCAGGCCGCCCAGGAGCCGGTCACGGCCGCGCCCGACGGGCCCGGGCCGGACGCGGCCCTCGATGAGACCATCATGCCGACCGCCGCGGGCGCCGTCGTCTCCGCCGGGATTCACAGGACCGGCGCATCGGAGGGCGCGGCACCCGCGTCCAAGGGCACGGCCGGCGGCACGAGCGCAAGCACCGGTACGGGATCCGGCACGCACACCGCCGCGCGGACGGACGCCCCTGCGGGCGCCGTCGCCCCGGGCCGCCACGCCCGCCTCAGCGGCACCTGGGACAGCGAGGACTGGCAGGAGGCCGTGGCCCGCGCCGTCGCCGCGCACCGCTCGGGCGAGCAGGGGCGCCTCGGCGGCCGGCACCGCGCCGGCGGCGGCCACGGCTGGAACGGCGGGCACGTCCGGGACCGCGGTCCCGGCGGCCCGGGGGCCGGCGAGCGGCAGGGCGGCTGGCCCGGGCGCGGCTGAGGCGCCGGCACCTCAGGGCACCGCCGGCGTGGTCGCGGCCGGGCCGCTCGCGGGCGGGCGTCCAGGGGTGCCGCGGCGGATCGCCCCCATAGGCGCGTCGTCCGTCCCCCGCGTCCGAAGACCCGGCCGATCGTCACCACTCCGGCGGCCGGTCCGCTCCACCACTCCTCACGCGTCGTCCGGTGATCCCAGGTCAAGGTCTCGCAGCCGGCTTCCCGGACGGGGCTGGGCGAGGCACACGGATCACCGAACGCGCCGGCCCCAGCGGCGCCGGGTGGATCACGCACCAGGGGCTGCCGAAGCCTGCTCGGGGCGCGGCGGAGAACGTCGGCATCACAGACAGCGGCGATGGCGCGCCGGATCAGGGGTGAGCGGCCGCCCGCAGCGAGTCCCCCGTGGGTCCGCCCGCGGGAGGCGACGCTTCCCGCACCCGCGCTCGCCGTCCGGCACGGACACCGGTACGGGCACCGCCGCGCGCACCGCCACGATCGCGCCCACCCGGTCCTTCCCACCCCCGCGCGCAAGGCCTCCCGGTCGCCCCGCTCCTGCCTCCCCCGCTCCTCCGTGGCCGCTGCGCCGTGACAGGAGCCCGCCGCCGCCCTCTGGGCAAGGCCGTCCGGACGAACGAGACTGAGGGCAGGCGAGCGTGAGGAGCGGCGCACGTGACGGTCAAGGTGGACAGGCCCCTGACGGCCTCCCCTCGCCGCGCCTCCTCCTGGACGCGCGGCGCGGCGGCCGCGGCGGTCGGGGCGCTGCCCGCGCTGGCGTTCCCCGCGCCGTCGCTGTGGTGGCTCGCGTACATCGCCCTCGTTCCGTGGATGCTGCTGCTGCGCGCCGCGCCGACCGGGCGGCGGGCCGCGCTGGACGGATGGCTGGGCGGGGCCGGCTTCATGGTGGCCGTGCACCACTGGCTGATCCCGAGCCTGCACGTCTTCATCGTGGTCATCGCGCTGCTGTTGGGGGCTCTGTGGGCGCCGTGGGGGTGGCTGGTGCGGCGGCTGCTCGCGGGTACTCCGGGGCGCCGCTCGGTGGTGGCGGCGACGGTGCTGGTGCCCTGTGCCTGGCTGCTGGCCGAGCTGGTGCGGTCGTGGGAGTACCTGGGCGGTCCGTGGGGGCTGCTGGGGGCGAGCCAGTGGCAGGTACCGCCCGCGCTGCGGCTGGCGTCGATCGGGGGCGTATGGCTGGTCGGCTTCCTCGTGGTGGCGGTGAACACGGCGGTGGCCGCGCTGCTCGCGGTGCCCGCGAGCCGGGCCGCCGCGGGGTCGGTGCTGGCGGCCGCGGCGGTGGCGACGGCCTCGGTGTGGGCCTGGGCGCCGGTGCCGTCCGGTGCGGGGGACGCCGCCGAGCCCGGAGAGCGGACGGTACGGGTGGCGGTGGTGCAGCCGGGGGTCGTCGCCGGGGCAGAGCCGCGCTTCGACCGGGGGGAACACCTGACCCGCACGCTCGCGGGACAGGGCGTGGACCTGGTGGTGTGGGGGGAGAGCAGCGTCGGTTTCGACCTGTCGGCCCGCCCGGACCTGGCGGACCGGCTGGCGGCACTCTCCCGTGACGTCGGCGCCGCCGTCCTGGTCAACGTGGACGCCCGGCGGGCGGACGCCCCGGGGATATCCAAGACCTCGGTGCTGATGGGCCCGGACGGGCCGGTCGGCGAGGGCTACGACAAGATGCGGCTGGTGCCCTTCGGCGAGTACGTACCGGCCCGCGGCGTGCTGGGCTGGGCCACGTCGGTGGGCAGGGCGGCCGCTGAGGACCGGATCCGCGGGGAACGCCAGGTGGTGATGGACGCCGGCACGGTGCGGCTGGGGCCCCTCGTCTGCTTCGAGTCGGCGTTCCCCGACATGAGCCGGCACCTGACGGACGACGGGGCGCAGCTGCTGGTGGCGCAGTCCTCCACGTCCTCGTTCCAGGAGAGCTGGGCACCCGCGCAGCACGCCTCGCTGGCGGCGCTGCGCTCGGCGGAGTCCTGGCGCCCCATGGTGCACGCGACGTTGACCGGCGTCAGCGCCGTCCACGATGCCCACGGCACACGCATCGGCCCGACACTGGGCACCTCGACCAGCGCCGCACAGATCTACGACATCCCCCTGAGCTCGGGACGCAGCCCCTACGACCGGCTCGGCGACTGGGTACCCCCGCTGGCGCTCCTCCTCCTGGCCGGGGCGGGCGCGTACGAGGCGACGCTCAGGAGGTCTGCCCGGTCACGGCTGTGAGGACACGCCCGCGCGGCGCCTCGCGAGCGGCACCGCGCTCCGCGGAGTCCTGGCGCCGACCGGCGTCAGCGCGGTCGACGACGCCCACGGCACACGCATCGGCCCCGCGCTCGGCACGTCTGCCGGCGCCGCACCGGACCGGCTCCTGGCCGGGGCGAGCACGCACGAGGCGACGCTCAGGACGTCTGCTCGCCACCACGCTCAGCACGTCTGCTCGCCCACGGCCATGACGATGCGCTCGCACAGTTCGTGGGTGCGCAGCGCGTCGCGGGCGTCGAGGGGCGTGCCACGGCGTACGGCGTCGAGGAAGGTGAGGGCGATCCCCTCTATGCCGCGCTGGCGGGCGACGGGAACCCAGTCGCCGCGGCGGCGGACGGTGGGCTGGCCCCGGTGGTCGACGACCTCGGCCAGGTTGAACACCTGCCGCTTGCTGTCCTGGCCCATGACCTCCAGGACCTCCTCGTTGGAGCCGCTCATGCGGTTCATCACGCCGATCGCGGTGAAGCCGTCGCCCGACAACTGCAAGGTGACGTGGTGGAGCAGCCCGTCGCGGACCCGGGCCCGGACATCGGTGTGCTCGACGCGGCCCGGGAGGAGGAAGCGCAGGGTGTCGACGACATGAATGAAGTCGTCGAAGACGACGGTGCGCGGGTTCTCCGGAAGGCCGATGCGGTTCTTCTGCAGGAGGATCAGGTCGCGCGGGTGGTCGGCGCACTGCACGTAACCGGGCGCGTGACGGCGGTTGAAGCCGACCGTCAGCCCGACGCCGCGCTCCTCGGCGAGCCGCACCAGGTGCTCGGCCCCGGCCAGGTCGTAGGCGAGCGGCTTGTCGACGTAGACGGGGACGCCCGCGGCGATGAGGCGTTCGGTGATCTCGACGTGCGTCTCGGTGGGGGCGTGCACGAACGCCCCGTCGAGCCCCTGGTCGATCAGGGCGTCAAGGGTGTCGTGGCGGTGCGCGGACGGGACGCGGTAGGTGTCGCCGACGTCGTCGAGGGTGGCGCGGGTGCGGGTGTGCAGGTGGAGATCGACTCCCGGCTGGGCCGCGAGCACCGGCAGATACGCCTTGCGCGCGATGTCGCCGAGTCCGATGACCCCGATCCTGAGGGGTTCCATGTGCCGCTCCCGCCTGCCTCTGCCATGCCTGACCTGTGCCGACGGCAGCATACGGGCCGCCCGCCGGCGGGCGATCCCGGGCGGTGCCGCCCGGCCACGGGGTCCGGCTGCGTTCTTCCCGCGTCTGGAAGCGTGTCGTGCGCGGCCGCCGTCGACCGCGCACGGGAGCGGGCCGAGGGCGGGCTGCCGACGGCTGACGCGTCGACGCTGTCGGAGAACGGACAACCGCGCACAGCCATGGCGCCCGCCCCCGTCCGGCCTCACACTGCTCGGTCTGCTCCGGCGCATGGCGGATGTCGAACGCACTTGTTTCGCGCCGTGTTGGCCGGGGAGGCCCCGGCTCGACGCCACCGGGCAGGACCCGGACGGCGAGTTCCTCGACCTCGGCAAGGCCGACACCGCCGAGGCGTTCGCGACGTGGCGCGAGCAGGTCACGCGCGCCCGCGAGCCGGCCCGTGGCCGGTCACTGGACGACATCGCGCCGCGGCGCGACAAGGACCTGGTCTCCCGGCGCTGGATCGCCCACATGATCGAGGAGTACGCCCGGCACAACGGTCACGCCGACCTGCTCCGCGAACGCATCGACAAAGTCACCGCGGACACGCTTCCCCCGGCGCCCGGCGCGCGACCGACCGCCGCACGCCCTCGTCTCGGCCGGCCCGCGGGTGAACCTGGCCCGGTCGGCCGCGTCCGCCCGCGAAAGTGCCCCGGCGCGGGCCACGTCGACCCCCGTGCGTCGCCCGGCCCGCGCCCGTCTCACTCCCCCAGGTCCGGGATGCGCCAGTCCACCGGGTCATGGCCCTGCGCCTTGAGCGCCTCGTCGATCTGGGTGAAGGGACGGCTGCCGAGGAAGAGCTTGGCCGACAGCGGCGACGGGTGGGCGCCCTGGACGACCGCGTGCCGCGCGGTGTCGATCAGCGGCAGCTTCTTCTTGGCGTAATTGCCCCACAGCACGAAGACCGCCGGGTCGGGCCGGGACGCGACGGCCCTTATGACGGCATCGGTGAACTTCTCCCAGCCCTTGCCCTTGTGCGAGTTGGCCTCCCCCTCACGCACCGTCAGCACCGCGTTGAGCAGCAGCACACCCTGCTCGGCCCACGGCATCAGATAGCCGTTGTCGGGGATCGGGTAGCCGTACTCCTCCTTCATCTCCTTGAAGATGTTCCGCAGCGAGGGCGGGGTCTTGACCCCGGGCCGCACGGAGAAGCACAGGCCGTGGCCCTGCCCCTCGCCGTGGTAGGGATCCTGGCCGAGGATCAGCACCTTCACCTTGTCGTACGGAGTGGCCTCCAGGGCCGCGAAGACCTGCTCACGCGGCGGGAAGACCCTGTGCTTCCCGCGTTCCTCCTCCACGAACTCGGCGAGCTGGGCGAAGTAGTCCTTCTCCAGCTCCTCACCGAGGACGGCCTGCCAGGACTCGGGCAGTGTGATGGGCACGTCGGGAACCTCCGGTACGCGGATCCGTTACTGGGGACGAACGTACCGCCGGGCACTGACAGTCCGTCCGGCCGGGTCACCGGCCCGTTCCGTCCCCTCGGCCAGGACCCCGGTGCCGGCCGCCAGGACGGCGGCCGGCACCGGGGTCCGTGCGCGCGGAGGCGCGCCAGGGGGCGCCAGGGGCGGGCCTCAGCCGCCCACGCTCGCCGTGAGGAAGATGCCGCCGTCCACGACCAGGGTCTGGCCGGTGATCCAGGCCGCCGCGTCCGAGAGCAGGAAGGCGGCGGCGCCGCCGATGTCCTCGGGCACGCCGAGCCGCCCCAGCGGGTACGCCGCCGCGGCCTGCTCCTCGCGGCCCTCGTAGAGGACGGCGGCGAACTTGGTCTTGACGACGGCGGGGGCGATGGCGTTGGCGCGGACGCCGGGCGCCATCTCGGCGGCGAGCTGCAGCGTGAGGTTGACCATCGCGGCCTTGCTCATGCCGTACGCGCCCACGAGCGGGGAGGCGCTGACGCCCGCCACGGAGGCGATGTTGACGATCGCGCCGCCGTTCTCCTTCATCCACGCCCGGTGGGTCTGCTGGGCGAAGCCGAGCGCGGAGAGGACGTTGGTCTCGAAGACCTTGCGGGCGACGCCGAGGTCGAGTTCGGCGAGCGGGCCGAAGACCGGGTTGGTGCCGGCGTTGTTGGCAAGGTAGTCGACGCGGCCGAAGGCCTCCATCGTGCGCTCGACGACCTCTGCCTGGTGCGCCTCGTCGTGGGCCTTGCCGGCCACGCCGAGGGCCCGGTCGGCGCCGAGCCGTTCGACGGCCTCCTTCAGCGGCTCCTCGTTGCGGCCGGTGATGACCACACGGTCACCGCGGGCGACCAGGGCCTGTGCGATGCCGTAGCCGATGCCGCGGCTGGCGCCGGTGACGATCGCGACGCGGCCGCTGTCGGGATGGGTGCTCATGATGCGGTCTCCTGTCGCGGGTCAGTCGAGCGGGCCGCCGGCCACGTACAGCACCTGGCCGGACACAAAGCCCGCGTCGTCGCCCGTGAAGAAGGCGATGGCGTTGGCGACGTCCTCGGGCCGACCCACCCGCTGCACCGGGATCCGGGTGGCGGCCGCGGCCTGGAACTCCTCGAAGCCCATGCCGACGCGGGCCGCGGTGGCGGCGGTCATGTCGGTGGCGATGAAGCCGGGGGCGACGGCGTTGGCGGTCACGCCGAACTTGCCGAGCTCGTGCGCGAGGGTCTTGGTGAAGCCCTGCAGCCCCGCCTTCGCGGCCGAGTAGTTGGCCTGCCCGCGGTTGCCGAGGGCGGAGGACGAGGACAGGTTGACCACGCGGCCGAACCCGGCGTCCACCATGTGCTTCTGGACGGCGCGCGTCATCAGGAAGGCGCCGCGCAGGTGCACGTTCATGACCGTGTCCCAGTCGGAGGCGCTCATCTTGAAGAGCAGGTTGTCGCGGAGCACTCCCGCGTTGTTGACCAGGATCGTCGGCGCCCCCAGCTCCGCGGCGACGCGCGCGACCGCCGCCTCGACCTGCTCCTCGTCGGAGACGTCGGCGCCGACGGCGACGGCCCGGCCGCCGGCCTTGGTGATCTGCTCGACGGTGTCCTTGCACGCGGTCTCGTCGAGGTCCAGCACGGCCACGGCGCGACCCTCGGCGGCCAGGCGCACGGCGGTGGCGGCGCCGATGCCGCGCGCCGCCCCGGTCACGATCGCTACGCGCTGCTCGGTGGTCGACATCTGCTCTCCTCAGCCCTGGGGGGAGCGGTCGCGCAGGTGAGCGACCGCTTAGTACGTCCCGTAGCCGAAACCGTAGGAGCGCGGTGACCCTGTGTCAACGCTCCCACCGCGCCGGTGTGGCTCAGCGCACCAGAAGATCCAGCAGACGGTCCACCTCCGCCTCCGGGTCCTCGGTCAGCCCGGTGTGGATCGGGCCCGGCTGCACGATGGTGCTGCGCGGCGCCGTCAGCCAGCGGAAGCGCCGCCCCGGATCGTCCCCCGCCGCCTGCCCGGCCTGCTCGCCGCCCGCGCAGATGCCCTCGTACCCGCGCAGGGCGGCGCGTACGCCGGCGACGTCCACATCGGGGTCGAGGCAGCGCAGCCGGTCCTCGTCCAGATGGACCCGGGCGCCCACGAAGGACTTGGCGCGGCAGTAGACCAGCACACCCGCGTTGATCAGCTCGCCGCGCTCGATCCGGGGCATGACGCGCACCAGGGCGTACTCGAACACATCGCGCCCGCTCGCCGTGCTCACTTCGCGGCCTTCCCCTCGACCCAGGTGCGCAGCCACTCCGGCGGCGCCTGCTTCTCCTGCCGCTTCGGGGCGAGGACGATACGCTCCCCCACGGTGCCGGCACGCGCCAGCAGCACCCGCTCGTACGCGCGCCGCACCTCGTCGGGGCTCGCGAAACCGGGCTCGTCCACCAGCCACTCGTCGGGGATCTGGGCGGTGACCTCACGCAACAGCGCCTCGTCCACGCGCGGTGCGAGGTCGCGGACCGCCGCCTCGATGTCCGGGGCGAAGCGGGCGAGGGCGTGGTCGGCGGCGTCGTAGGGCTTCTCGGCGGCCTGGTCCGCGCCCTTCCAGTTGTGGTGGAAGATCAGCGAGGCGCCGTGGTCGATCAGCCACAGGTCCTGGTGCCAGACCAGCATGTTCGGGTTGCGCCACGAGCGGTCGACGTTGCCGACGAGCGCGTCGAACCACACGATCCGCCCCGCCTCGCCGGACCCCACCTCGAAGACGAGCGGGTCGAAGCCGAGCGCACCGGGGAGGAAGTCCATGCCCAGGTTGAGCCCGCCGCTGGCCTTCAGCAGGTCCTGGATCTCCTGGTCCGGCTCCCCGAGCCCGATCACCGGATCGAACTGGAACCGCACCAGCACCGGAACCCGCAACCCGAGCCGCCGGGCCAGCTCCCCCGCGATCACCTCCGCCACCAGCGCCTTGCGGCCCTGTGCGGCGCCAATGAACTTCACCACGTATGTCCCCAGGTCGTCGGCCTCGACGACGCCGGGCACCGATCCGCCCTCACGCAACGGCGTGACGTAGCGGATCCCGGTCACTTCCTCCATGGGCGCATCCTAGGCGGTGCCGCCTCCGGGGCCTCGGCCGCCCGCGAGCCGGGCCCCGCGCCTCGCCCGGAGATTTTTCCGGCATCGGTTGAACAGCTCACCCGTCCGGCCCGTAGGACAGGGCAGGGCGCGACCCGCGCCCCCGGGCCCCGCAGGCGGTCCGGTACGGACAAGGCAACAGGATGTGTGACGCATGGCCGACACGACTGGCATCGCAGGAGTTCCGACCCGCCGGGCCGTGGTCGCCGCCGCGGGCGCGGCGGGGCTCGTGGTCGCGCTGGCCGCCTGCGGCGACAAGAACGCCGCGGGCACCGTCAGCCCTGCCGCGCCCGCCCAGGGCGGCGGCCAGGGAACCGGGGGTTCGACCCCCGGCGGCGGAGGCGCCGCGGTGACGCTGGCCAAGACCTCGGAGATCCCGGTCGGCGGCGGCAAGATCTTCCCCGACGAGAAGGTCGTCGTCTGCCAGCCCGAGGCGGGCTCCTTCAAGGCGTTCTCCGCCATCTGCACCCATCAGGGCTGCGCCGTCAACCAGGTCGCGGACGGCACGATCAACTGCCCTTGCCACGGCAGCAGGTTCAGCATCAAGGACGGCAGCGTCGCCAACGGCCCGGCGACCCAGCCGCTGCCGGCGGCGCGGATCACGGTGGAGGGGGACTCCGTGGCCTTGGCCTGAGCCCCCGGCCCCCGGCCGGTAGGCGGCTCCGCCCGTCGCCGCTGCTGTCTGCGCGGCCCCGGCGACTGCCTCGTGGACACGACCGCTCCCAGCCCGTGGGTCACGGCCGCTTCCGTACGGGGTGCGCAGGGGGCGAGGCCGCGCGGCACGCCGCCCGGACCGGCCCCGGCGGCGGGGTCACCGCGTGCGGCCTTCACCCGGCCCGCCTCGTCGGCTCGGGAAGCCGCGGCGAAGTGCGGCCGGCGCGGGGCGTCCACGGGTCGAGGGCCGGACCGGCCGCGCCGCAGCGCCCCGTGTGCCGCCGCGCCCGCCACCGCGCGCGCACTGAGGTACGTCACCTCCGCCGGCTGCCGGGCCGCTGTCAGCCCTCGGTGGCCATCACGTCCTCCCCCGCCCGGCGCAGAGCCTCCACCGCGGCGCGGATGGCGGGGCGGCGGTCGGCGTCGGAGCGCCAGACGGCGTAGATGTGGCGCTTCATGGTGTGGCGCACCCGGATGGCGCGGACCCCGGCCGGCAGCGGCCCGCGACCGAGGCGCGGGACGACGGCGACGCCCAGGCCGGCGGCGACGAGGGCCAGGACCGTGGGGTGCTCCTCGGCCTGGTGGGCGACACGCGGTTCCACGCCCTTGCCGCGCAGGGTGAACAGCAGCCACTCGTGGCAGAAGCCTCCGTCCGGCCAGCCGATCCAGTCGTCGCCGGCGAGTTCCCCGAGGTCGACCTCGTCGCGGCCGGCCAGCGGATGGTCCTCGGGGACGACGACGTCGGCGATGTCGTCGAGCAGTGGCTCCTTGGCCAGCCCCCCGGGCAGCGAGAGCGGCTTGTTGTACCAGTCGAGGACGACGGCGAGGTCGATGTCGCCGCGGACGAGCCGGGCCAGCGCGTCATGCGGCTCGATCTCCTGCACCATCGCGCGCAGGCTGGGGTGGTCGTGCCGGATCGCGGCCAGCGCCTGGGGGAACAGCCCGCGCACAGCGGTGGGGAAGGCGCCCAGGCGCAGTTCGCCGACCGCGGCGCCGCGGTGCGCCTCGAGGTCGGAGTGGGCGAGCTCGACGAGCGAGAGGATGCGGCCCGCGTGCCCGGACAGCAGCCGGCCGGCGTCGGTGAGGCGCACCCCGCGGCCGTGTTTGGCCAGCAGGGTCTGACCGGTCTCGCGTTCGAGCTTGCCCATCTGCTGGGAAACGGCCGAGGTCGTCACGTGGAGCACGTCCGCCGCGGCGCTCACCGAGCCGTAGGTGGAGATCGCGTGCAGGATGCGCAGGCGCTCGAGGTTCAACATGTAAGCAACACTACGTGATCATCAGCAGCTTTACTCGCTTGTCCTAAGAGGTTCGATCCGTCATGGTGAGGGCCATGAGCGCACCCAGCACCCGCCGCCCGGCCACCCCGGCCGCCCCGTCCCCTGCCGGCGCCCCACCCGGTCCCGCTCCCGCCGCCCCCTCGGCTCCCGTCCGCCGCCCCGCGGTGGACTGGCGGGTCAGCTGGGCCGTGCTCGCGCTCATCTGGGGCTTCAGCTTCCTGTTCATCAAGGTGGGCACCGAGGCCTACGCCCCGCTGCAGGTCGCGCTCGGCCGCATGGCGTTCGGCACCGCCGTGCTGGCGGCCGCCTTCGCGGTGAAGCGGGAGCGGCTGCCGCGCGGCGGGCGCGCCTGGGGGCACATGGCGGTCGCCGCACTGCTGCTGAACACCCTGCCGTTCACGCTCTTCGCGTACGCGGAGCTCACCATCCCGTCGACGCTCGCGGGCATCTGCAACGCCACGACCCCGCTGTGGAGCATGGTGCTGTCCGTGGCGGCGCTCTCGGACGACAAGCCGACCCGGCAGCGCGTCGCGGGGGTCGGCATCGGCTTCGTCGGCGTGCTCACCGTGCTCGGCGCCTGGCAGGGCTTCTCCGGGACGGACCCGGCGGGCACGGCGATGGCACTGGGCGCCTCGGCGAGTTACGCGGTGGGCTGGATCTACGTGCGCCGCACCCTGAGCGGCAGCGGCAACTCGGCCCTGTCGATGTCCTTCTCGCAACTGCTGCTCGGCACCGCCCAACTGGCCGTGCTGACACCGCTGTTCACGTCCGCACCGGCTGCTTTTCCGCTCTGGCCGACGCTGTCCGTGGTGGCGCTGGGCGCCTTGGGCACCGGCATCGCCTTCCTCCTGCAGTACGGGATCGTCGCGGAGAAGGGCCCGACCATCGCCACGATGGTGACCTATCTGATCCCGGTCATCGCGACAGCTGCCGGTGTGGCGCTGCTGGGCGAGCGCCTGACCTGGAACGAGCCGGTCGGCGCCCTCGTGGTGCTCGCCGGAGCGGCGCTGACCCAGCGCCGTCCGGCAGGCTGAACCGCCCTTTCCCGTCAGCCGAAGCGCCCGGCGCGGTGCGGGCGGACCGCCGCGGCGACCGCGTCGGCCAGAGCCGGCACCTCGTCCACCGTGACCGGCGAGACGGTGACGCGGATGCCCGGCGGTGATGCGAGGCGGAAGCGCGCGCCGGGAGCCACGGCCCAGCCCGCCTGCAGCAGCCCGGCGACGGCCCCGGTCTCGTCGGGCACGGGGACCCAGACGTTCATGCCGCTGCGGCCGTACGCCGTGACCCCGCGGTCGGCCAGCGCCCGCACCAGGGTGTCGCGGCGCGCGGCGTAGGCGGCGGAGACCGCCGCGACGTCGACCGCGCCGGTGCGCCACAGATGGGCGACGGTGTGCTGCAGCAGGTGGCTGACCCAGCCCGGCCCGAGCCGGTAGCGGCCGCGGATCCGGTCCACGGTGACGGGGTCGCCCGTGAGGACGGCCAGCCTCAGGTCGGGGCCGTAGGCCTTGGCCGTGGAGCGGACCAGCATCCAGTGCCGGGTACTGCCGGCCAGCGGGTGCAGCGGCAGCTCGGTCAGGCCGCTCACATGGTCGTCGTCGATGACGAGCACCTGCGGGTGGCCGCCGAGGACCGCGCGCAGTTCGCCGGCGCGTGCCGCGTCGAGCGCGGCACCGGTCGGGTTCTGGCCGCGGTCGGTGACGATCAGCGCCCGTGCGCCCTGCCGCAGGGCCGCCTCCACCTCGCGCGGCAGCGGGCCGTCGTCGTCCACGCCGACCGGGACGGCGCGCAGTCCGAGGGCCGGGACGAGGTCGAAGACGCTCCCCCAGCCGGGATCCTCCACCGCCACCGCGTCGCCGGGCCGCAGGTGGGCGGTGAGCGCGCGCTCCATGGCGTCGAGCGAACCGGAGGTCAGCCCGACCGGGCCAGCCGGCACCCCGTCGGCATCGAAGGCGGCCCGCGCCAGGGCGGCGAGCTCCTCCTCGACCGGCGCCTGCCCATAGAGCATGGGCTGCCGCGCGCTGCGGGCGGCGGCCTCGGCCAGCGCCTCGCCGAAGGCGGGCAGCAGCGCGGTGTCCGGGTTGCCGGTGGACAGGTCGCGGACCCCGGGCGGCACCTCCAGGCGAATCTCGTCCCGCGGAGCGGTCGCCGGACGCCTCCGCACCCGGCTGCCGCGGCGTCCCGCCGTCTCGATGACGCCGCGGTCGCGCAGCAGGCGGTAGGCGGCGGCGACGGTGTTCGGGTTGACGCCGAGTCCGGTGGCGAGCTCCCGCAGCGGCGGCAGCGCGGCGCCGGGGGCGAGCGCGCCTTCCCTGACGGCCTGTTCGACGCTCGCCGCGATCTCCGCTGCGCCCCGGCCAGTGAACGTGTACTCTCCTAGCACAAACAGCATTATGCACTAGTGCAAAGGACCGCGCCATGTCCGCCACGCCCTCCGCTGCCGACGCGTACGCTCCCACCGACCGCACCGTCCCGACCCGCAGCCGCGAGCGCGCCTCGTACGACCGCGACCTGGTGCACGCGATCCTCGACGCGGACTACCTCTGCCACCTCGGCTTCGTGCGCGACGGGGCGCCCGTCGTGCTGCCGACCCTCTACGCCCGCGTCGGCGAAAGGCTGTACGTGCACGGCTCCGCCGGCTCCCCTCCGCTGCGCGGCGCCGGCGAGGCCGCCGGGCTCGCGGTCTGCCTGACCGTGACGCACCTGGACGGGCTGGTCCTGGCCCGTTCCGCCTTCCACCACACCGTCAACTACCGCTCCGTGGTGGTGCACGGCACGGCCCGCCAGGTCACCGACCCCGCCGAGCGCTCCGCCGCCCTGGACGCCCTCGTCGACCACATCGTGCCCGGCCGCGCCCGCGACTGCCGCCCCGCCAACGCCCGGGAACTGGCCGCCACCGCCGTCATCGCCCTCGACCTGCGCGAGGTCTCCGCAAAGGTACGCACCGGCGGGCCCTCCGACGACCCCGAGGACCTGACGCTCCCCCACTGGACGGGGGTGCTGCCCGTCACCCGCGCCTACGGAAGGCCCGAACCCGCCGACGGCCTGGACCCGGCGATCGCCGTCCCCGGCTACCTCACCGCGCGCTGAGAGGACCGCAGGCATGCTCGTACACCCCTGGGACGCCCCCGCCGACGAGGCCGAGTGGCAGGACTGGCTGGCCGCGCACGACTTCGGCCAGCTCGCCGTCAACGGCCTCGGCGACGCGCCCCCGTTCGTCCAGCCGCTGCACTTCGCCTACGACGCCGCACGGCGCGAGGCCGTCACCCACCTCGCCCGGCCCAACCCGCTGTGGGCCGCTATCGAGGCCCACCCCCGGGTGACGCTGAGCGTCGTCGACGACTACACCTTCATCCCCGGCCCCTGGCACGCCCCCGAGGGCACCCCGCCCGAGCACGGAACCCCCACCAGCTACTACGCCGCCGTACAACTGGTCTGCGTGGCGCACCTCGTGGACGACCCCCAGGAGAAGGCGGAGCTGCTGCACCGTCAGCTCGCCCACTTCCAGCCGCGCGGCGACCACGCCCCCGTCGTCCCGGGCGAGGCTCCGTTCGGCCGGATGCTGCCGGGCATCCGCGGGCTGCGGCTGGAGGTCACCGACGTCCGCGCCAAGTTCAAGTTCGGCGGGAACAAGCCGCGCGAGACGCAGTGGCGGGTGACCGGCCTGCTGGCCGAACGGGGAGGTCCGGGCGACGACGCCGCCCGTACCCAGCAGCTGCGCCGCCTCGGGCAGCCGGGCTAGTACCAAGGCCGTGAAGTCATGGCGCGGGCTGGGTTGTCCGGGGGGTAGTCGAGCTGCGCTTTCCCGGACATGAGGAGCGGAGCCCACAGCCGCTGCGGTGGCTGTTCCACCTGCTGCGCGGCCCGGCCGCCACCCCGCAGGAAGCAGGAACCCGTTGGCGCGGCCTGCTGGTGGTCGCGCTCGACGCCACCGCCCTGACCGTGCCCGACACCCCCGCCGTCCTGACCAGGTTCACCAAACAGCAACCACCGCGGGACCGGATACCCCCGACTGCGCCTGCTCACCCTGGCCGCGTGCGGCACCCGCACCCTCATCAACACCGTCTTCGGACCCACCACCTCGGGCGAGACCACCTACGCCCCACACCTGCCGCCCAGCCTGCGGCCCGGGATGACCCTGCTGGCCGACCGCAACTTCGCCGCCCAGAACCTGGTGGCCGACATCGCCGCCACCGGCGCCGAGGTCCTGGTCCGACTCAAGAAGGGCCGCACGATGCCCATCCTCGCCCGCTACCGGGACGGCTCCCCCTGCACGGACTCCCCGTCGCCTTCGCACTCACCGGCGCCAAGGCCGACGAGCGCGAGACCTTACTGGACCTGCCGGCCGTTGAACCACAGCTGACCGCCCGCCGCCCAGGCAACTTTTCGGGGTCACGGCCCTGCTTGAAACAGCAGCCTGGCCAGCCGTGAAGGAGCCGTGCGCACAGCGATCTTCGAATTCATCGAAGGCTGGTACAACCAGGCTGATCGCCACACCCGACTGTGCTGCCCAAGTGGAACAAGCCCACGGATCAAGCCGATCAGTAGATCAAGTCGACGGAGTGCGGCGCGCACTCCGTCTTACCACGCCAAGACTAAGAGGTGGACACATGCACCGAAGAGCCCGACGAGTCTCACCCTCATTCTGCGGAGCCACGTTGCTCATCGCCGCCGCTTTGGCTGTTTCCCCTGCCCTCGGAAGCCAGGCACATGCTGCTGCACGGTCGGTTCCGGCGGCCGGTGCCGCAACTGCTGCCGCACAGGAGGTTCCGACGGCCGGCGCCGCAACGCCCTTCGTGACCGTCGAAGCCGAATCCGGGACGCTTGGCGGCGGTGCACGCATACGCGACCTCGTGCCGGGAGATCCGGTACCCACCGTCGCCACCCTGGAGACCGAAGCATCCGGCTACGCCCTGGCCGAGTTGAAGAGCACCGGCGATTCGGTGACGATACGGAACAGTTCAGGCAAGCAGGCCAATACTCTCGTGGTTCGTGCCTCGATTCCCGATGCGGCGACCGGAGGTGGCAGCACCGCCACTTTGGACCTGTACGTGGACGGCGTGTACCGTCAGGCGATCACGCTGAGTTCAGTGCAGGCGTGGAACTACCGCAACCCGGGAACCAACCCCAACCAGGACGACCCCAATGCCGGCGGTACGGCCTTCCACTTCTACAACGACTTCCCGGTCTGGGTCACGGGTTCCCCCATCCCCGCGAACAGCACCATCACGCTCCGCAAAAACTCCGCCAACACAGCCGCCGTCTACGACGTCGACTCCGTTGATCTGGAGGACGTCGGACCGGCGCTGACCCAGCCGGCCGGTTCGCTGTCCGTCGTCAGCTACGGAGCGGACCCGACCTTCACCAAGGACTCGACGGCCGCAATCCAGAACACGGTGGACGCCGCCCGGACACAGGGCAAGCCGGTATGGATTCCGGCGGGGAAGTACCTGACGAACAGCCTGACTTCCTTCTCGCTGGACTTCACCGGCGTGACGGTTCAGGGCGCCGGCATGTGGTACACCACGCTCTACCGCAAGGTTCCGCTCCCCACTCCCGCAGGATGGCGTTCACAGCTCCTGGTCGGCTCGGGGACCACGCTGAACGACATCCAGATCGACGGGAACGCCGTCTGGCGGGGCGCGGGCGGTGGTGCGGACTACGGCGTCAAGGCCAGCGGCGCGCTCGGCTGGCACGTGAACCGGATCTGGACGCGGCATATCCAGGCCAACTGGCTCTCCGGCAGCAACGGCCTCATGGAGAACAGCCGCTCAAGCGACTCCTACGCCGACGGATTCAACATCAACAACTCCAACAACGCGGACTGGCGCGGCGACAACGTCACCGTCCGCAACTGCTTCGCCCGCGGCACGGGCGACGACGCGTTCGCCACCTTCGCCGACTCCGTCGAGGGGACCCTCCAGCTCGACGGCGCCAAGATCCTCAACAACACTGCTGTCGCGCCCTGGGGGGCCAACGGCATCCGGGTCGCCGGCGGGAAGAACGTCCAGGTGATGAACAACCTGGTGAACAGTGTCTCTCAGATCAGCGCCATGGAAATCGGCATCTACAGTGAACACGGACAACCCCTGGAATCCGCCACCATCAGCGGCAACGTGCTGATCGGCGGCGGCGGATGGAGCGGCGTCGGGTACGGCGCGCGGATCTTCTCTCCGGGCAGTTCCTCGCTGTTCCCGAACGCGTACACGAACGTCACCATGACCAACAATGTTCTGCGCGGAGCTCTCCGTGGGGCGGTCCTCATCGATCGCACCCATGTGAACGTGACGTTCCAGGGCAACACGATCGACAATCCGGGCGAGCACGGAATCCGGGTGAATTCGGGAGTCATCGGCACCGGGACCTTCTCGGACAACGTGGCGCAGAATCTGCGGTCCGGGGCCTACGCGTTCGTCAACGGGTCCCTCGACTTCTCGCCCACTCTCGGCAGCAACAACTGGCAGAACTCGTCTCCTGTGGTCAACGACGACGCCCTCGCCTATGACGGCAGCTGGGTTCACGCCGTCAACCGCATCGACGGGGACCTCAACAACGACGTCCATCACACCCTCACCCCCGGTGCGGTCGCCGCCTATACCTTCACCGGGACCGGAATCCGGTACCTCTCGGAGCGGAATGGCGACGAAGGGACTGTCGACGTCTACATCGACGGGGTGTTCCAGAAGACCGTCGACCTCAAGGTGTCCGGCCCCAGGCAGGTGCAACAGGTGGTGTTCGAGAAGACCGGGCTCAGCAACGGTCAGCACACCTTCAAGCTGGTCAACGGCTCCGGACTGGGCATGATCGACTCGCTGTACATCATCGGTGCGGACGGCGGCACGCCGACGCCGGACCCGACGCCCAGCCCGGTGGTCAACGACGACGCCCTCACCTACGGCTCCGGCTGGAGCTGGGCGCGCAACCGCATCGACGGGGACCTCAACGACGACGTCCACTACTCCGTCATCCCGGGTGCGGTGGCGACCTACACGTTCAACGGGACGGGTATCCGGTACCTGTCGGAGAGGAACGTTGACGAGGGGACCGTCGACGTCTACATCGACGGGGTGTTCCAGAGCACCGTCAATCTCAAGATCTCCGGCCCCAGGCAGGTGCAACAGGTGGTGTTCGAGAAGACCGGGCTCAGCAACGGTCAGCACACCTTCAAGCTGGTCAACGGCTCCGGGCTGGGCATGATCGATTCGCTGTACATCATCACGTCGAGCGGCGGCTCGGGCGGCGGCGGCACCACCGCGCCGACCGGGCGGATCACCGGGTACGGCGGCAAGTGCGTCGACGTGGCGGGCGGCTCCAGCGCCAACGGAACGGCCGTGCAGCTGTACGACTGCAACAGCACCGCCGCGCAGAAGTGGACGATGGCGGCCGACGGCTCCGTCCAGGCCCTGGGCAAGTGCATCAACCTCACCGCCTCGGGCACGGCCAACGGGACCAAGGCGGAGTTGCGCGACTGCAATGGCGGCGCCTCCCAGAAGTGGACCTACAACAGCTCCAGCCGCGCCCTGGTCAACCCCCAGTCGGGGCGGTGCCTGGACGCGACGGGCCCGAGCTCGGCCAACGGCACCCGGCTGCAGATATGGGACTGCGCCGGAAGCAGCAACCAGCAGTGGACCGTGCCTGCCGCGTGACCGGCCCGGCCACGGACACCTCCGGCGTTCACAGTATCCACCGGCCGTTGATGGCGTGCGGAGCCCGACGGCCGGTTCCGCCTCCACCACGCGGCCGATGGGGCGGCCGGCGCCGTCGATGACGGTGGCCGCCCGCTCGTCCGCGTGCTCGCGGGCGGAGGTCTCGTCGTACCCGGCCACGAACTCCACCCGACCGTGGGCCCGCCGGTACGTCGGCTCACCCCCCTCGTGCAGCGGGCCATGTTCCCCGTCGTCCTCGACCGCCTCGGTGCCATGCTCGATCCTCTGCGCGGCCCGCCCCAGGGCCTGGCGGTAGTGGGGGACGTGGGCCTGTCCCAAGGGCCGTAGTGCACGCCGCGCGTGCCGAGGTGTGCGAACACTCTGCGCGGGTAGTCCGCCTCCAGGCGTCGGCGTTCGTCCTCGGTCAGCTCGGCCGGGTCGATCGTAGTGCCAGTGCCAAGGCCGTGAACTTATGGCTCAGGCTGGGTTGTCACGTACCAGGCACGAGGAGCCCACATCGGCCGGACCAGCTGCAAAGCCACCACCGGCATCGAAATCCTCGCCCCGCCGGCCCTTGACAACCCGGCCCAACCACCGACTTCACGGCCTTGGTCTAGTCGTCCATCGCCGCGCCGTACCGGGCGTTCTGGTAGGGCGCGCCGACCGAGCCGCCGCCGTACGTCCAGCTCCCCGGCAGCTTGAGGCCGCCGGCCCCGGCCGAGAACACCCACACCACGCCGTCGTCGGTGTTCTCGCCGGGGGCTCCGGCGAGCAGACCGTAGGAGCCGTCGCGGTTGGGGTCGGTGAAGGAGACCTGCCCGCCGAACCTGTCGGCCTTCTCGGCGGTGCCCGGGACGCCCGCGGTGTTCTGGTTGATGTCCAGGACACCGGTCGCGGTCAGACCCCTCGCCGAACCGCGCAGCACCCACACGGCCCCCGCGTCGGCGACGCTGCCGATGTCCTCTCCGGGGGAGCCGATCGCCACGTCGGCGTACCCGTCGCGGTTGACGTCGCCGACGGACAGGTCGGCGCCGAAGCCGTCACCGCGCTCGGCGACGCCCGGCACACCGGGGTTGTCCTGCGTCCACCAGTACGGCGGGGTGCCCGGTCCCTCCTGGCCCACCAGTCCGTCCCGGCTGCCGTGGTAGACGCCCACCAGGCCGCCGTTCACGAACTCGCCGCCGTCGTCGGGGCTCTGCGGCTCGCCGGTGACAAGGTCGTCGAAACCGTCGCCGTCGATGTCGCCGGAGGCGACGACGGGTCCGCCACGCAGGGCGGTGACGGGCAGCGGATCGATGTCGTCGCTCAGGATGACGTACGACCAGCCGTGGCCCGGCTCGTTCCCCAGGCTGACACCGGAGACGACGAGGTCGGCCAGGCCGTTGTCGTCGTAGTCCCCGGTGGTCAGCGACATCGGCGCGATGCCCGGCCCTTGGGCCTGCCGGGCGGGCGGCATGCGCCGCCGGTCCTCGAAGGGCGTGAACGAGCCGCCGCCCTTGCGGGCCGCGGCCTGCGGCGCGGACTCGTACTGGTAGACGGAGAGCCCCACCGTGTCGATGACGGCGAGCAGGTCACCCGGGACGTAGGTGGTGAAGTGCCCCGCGGCCAGTGCGGTGCCGAACCGCTCGCCCTTGGCGGGGCTGACGGACTGCAGCCACTCGCTCGCGGTGCCGGACAGCCCCTTCGCCGAGCCCCATAGGATCACGGTGCCGCCCGCGTCGGCCCCGACGCCGTTCAGGTCCTCGCCGGGGATGCCGACGACGGCGTCGTCGTAACCGTCCCCGTCCAGGTCGCCGCTCGCCACGGCCCGGCCGAAGGCGTCGCCGGTCTCGGCGGCGCCGGGCACACCGGAGGTGTTCTGGCTGAAGACCCTGGCGCTGGTGGTGACCCCCTTGGGGCCGCCGTACTGCACGGTGACGACCCCGGCGCCGGACCGGCCGCCCACGGTGGCGCCGGGCGCCCCGGTCAGCACGTCCTCGTACCCGTCGCCGTTGAAGTCCCGGTTGCGGTCGCTCGCGTGGGTGCCGCCGGGGGTCCCGGCGACGGACGCGGGCGCGGTGGCGACGGCCGCACCCGTGATGAGGAGAAATGACGCCGCGGTGACCGCAGCCGAACGGTTCTTGCGCATGAGCGGCTCCTTCGCTCACGTACGACCGGGCGGTGCGGGGGTGTCCGGAAAGAGCCCGTTTTCCTTGTCCGGCGCGGTGTATGACACGCCGTGGGACGGAATGGTTGTGCGGAACGCGACACGGAGACGGCGCGGTCGGGCACGGCCGGCCGGCCTCGTGGTGCCGGTGACTTCTCTCGGTGGGCCGGTGCGCACTCCCCCGCGGCCCGCGCCGACCTGGACGACCCGGGCCGTCGCAGCGCTCGGACGCACGCACACGGGTGTGCGGTACGACGTGAAGGCACCCGTTCACATCTGGTGTGCCGCGGGCGCGGCAGCCCCCGTGTCCGCAGGGCTCGTTGCCACCACCGTGCTCGTGCCCTGCTTCTTGGCGCTCTGGGCGACGAAGGCCCCCGCCAGCACGAGCGTGCCGCCGACGATCTGCGGCGTGCCGAGGTGTTCGCCCAGCAGCACCCACGCGAAGACGGTGCCGACCACCGCCTCCAGGCAGGCGACGACGCCGGCCACCTGCGGCGACAACCGCCGCACGGAGACCACGCCGGTGAGATAGGCGAGCACCGTCGCCACCAGCACCACCCAGCCGACGAGCAGGATGGCGGGCACGTCGGCATCGCCGAGGGCCGCCTGCCGGGTGAGCGCCGACCAGTCCATCGACCACGGGCGGGAGACCGCCGTCAGCACGACGGCGCCGATCGTCAGGCCGTACGCGATGACGGCGACCGGGTCGGGGGCGTCGTCGCCGTCGCTGCCGTGGTCGGCCAGCACGAAGTAGCTGACCTGGCAGCACGCGGCGCCGAAGGCGAGGGCCAGGCCCAGAGGGTCGAAGGCGAGCCCCGACCACACCTCGACCACCGCGGCCATGCCGCCGACGGCCAGCACGACCCCGATCGCGGCGGCCCTGCTGACCGCCTTGCGCTGGACGAAGCGCACCCAGCCCAGCAACAGCGCCGGGCCGAGGAACTCCACCAGGATCGCGACGCCGACCGGGATGCGGGAGATCGCCGCGAAGTAGAGGGTCTGGACGCCCGCGACGCCGAGCAGGCCGAAGCCGAGCAGCAGTCCCGGGCGGCGCAGCAGGAGCGACCGGTGCCGCACCACCACGGGCAGCATGACGAGGGTCGCCCCGGCGACGCGCAGCCACACCACGTGCAGCGGGTCGAGCCCCGCCTCGATCAGCGGCTTGGCCACCACCCCCGAACCGCCGAACGCGAACGCGGAAACCAGCGCGAGCCAGAGCCCCGCGTTCCTCCCCTGAGAGACATGCATCGGGCCATGATGACAGCTCGCGACAGGACCGTCATCCAGGTAGTGGCTGTCACTCCCGCCACCGTTCCGCACGCCACCACCGACGTCCGGTCGGGCCCCGACCTCGGCCCTCGGCCCGGGTCCGGCTCGGGGGTGGGCCGGGGTGTCTGCCGTCACGCCTCAGCAGTCCTCAGGGCCAGAGCAGTCCCCGCGTCCAGCCGCCGGGTGCGGCGGGGTCGCGGGTGTAGAGGAGGCGGACGTGGTCCTGGGCGGGGGCGGCCTGCCAGAACTCGGCCTCGTCGGCGACCAGGCGGTAGACGGTGTGGCCCCGCGGCACGTCGTCGGGGTGGGCGGCGACGTGCTCGGCGGCCTCGCGCCGCGCCTCCTCGTAGGCACGGCGGCTCTCCAGCGGGGCGCTCGTCACGCCCGTGAAGCCCGCCACACGGGAGACTTCGCGGCGGCCGAGGAAGTCCTGGCGGGCGGCGGACCGGTCCAGGGCCTCGACCGGTCCGGTCACCCGGATCTGCCGGCCGTGCCGCGGCCAGTACCAGCTGAGCGCGGCGTAGGGGCGGTCCGCCAGGTCGCGGCCCTTGCGGCTGGCCGCGTCGGAGGCGAAGTGGAAGGCGGGCAGGCCGAGGTCGACGCCGCGCAGCATGAGCACCCGGGCCGAGGGGCGGCCGTCGGCGCCCGCCGTGCTGAGGGTCATCGCGTGCGGCTCGGGGACGCCGTCGTCGAGGGCGTACGCCAGCCAGCGGGCGAACAGCGGCCCTGGTTCCGGTCCGGCGGCGGCGGGATCGAAGGCGGGCAGGGGTCCGGCGAGGACGGGCGCGGAGCGCATGCGCTCCCGGAGGGCTTCGGCGGTCACAGGGGCCAGGTCGTCAGTCACGTCCCGATCCTGGCACGCGGCCGTCCGGTGCGTCGGATGCGCGGCGCACCGGACGGCGGCGGTGGGGCCCGTCAGGCCGGGAGGCGGAACTGCTGGTTGGTGGCGCCGGTGCAGGACCAGATCTGCAGCCGGGCGCCGTTGGCGGTGGACTTGTCGGTGACGTCCAGGCACTTGCCGGAGGCGGGGTTCACCAGGCTGTCCCCGCTGCCGCGCTGCCAGACCTGGGCTCCGGTGCCGTTGCAGTCGTACAACTGGACCTTGGTGCCGTTGGCGGTGCCGGCGGCAGTGATGTCCATGCACTTGCCGAGGGCGCGCAGGGTGCCGTCGGTGCCGACCGTCCACTGCTGGGCGGCGGTGCCGTTGCAGTCGTACATCTGGACGGCGGTGCCGTTGGCGCTGCTCGCGGCGGCGACGTCGACGCACTTGCCGCCGAGGCCGGTCACCTGGCCGGTGGAGCCGGTGGGCGGCGGCGTGGTGCCGCCGCCGGTCACGGTGTTGAACACGGACGAGAACTGCCAGGCGCTCTGCGGGGTGCCGCTGCAGTTGTCGGAGAGCTGCCCGTTGGTGGCGCAGGCCTTGTCACGTCCGATCGCCCAGAAGGCGAGTTCCTGGATGCCCTTGGACGTGGCGAAGGCGGCGAGCGTGGCGGCGTTGCCGGTGGTGAAGATCTCGCTGGTGTCGTCGTTGACCCCGATCATCGGGGTGTTGCCCTCCATCGCCCACAACTGGGCGTCGGACTTCTCCGGCCAGATGGCGCCGAGCTGGCCGCGCAGGGCGGTGGCGGCGTCGGTGGCCGCCTTGCCCATGTCACGGGTCCCGTCGTAGTAGTCCATCGTCATGATGTTGACGAGGTTGACGTTCAGCCCGTTGCTCTTGGCGTTGGAGAGCAGGTTCTTCCCGTTGTCGTCCAGTCCGTAGGGCATGGCGGGCAGGGTGTACTGGACGTCGAGCCGTCGGCCTGCGGCCGCGTACTCCTGCTGGAGCTGGGCGAGCGCCTTGTTGCGGCGGTCGTTGGCCGCGGTGTTGCCGAGCGCGCCGCCTTCGATGTCGAGATCGATCCGGGTGAGGTTCAGGGCGTCGACGACCTTCTTGTACTGGGCCTTGAGCGCGGACACGCTCGTACAGGACAGGCCGATCTCGGTGCCGGAGGCGCCGCCGAAGGAGACGATGACGTCGCCCCCCGCGGCCCGCAGGGAGTTGACCGCGGAGGTCCAGCCGGCGTCGGTCACGGAGGTCTCGCCGTTGAACAGGGCGTTGCAACCGCCGCCGTCGATGACGAAGGCGAGGGTGAAGTACTTCAGGCCCGTCGCGTTGCGGACGTCGGTCATCGCCGAGGGCGAGTTCCAGGTCTCGACGTAGGGCGCGGCGTAGTGGGCGGGGAATCCGGGGCCGGGGTTGGCGGCGGCGCTCGCGGTGCCGCCGGTGGCGACGACGGCGGTGGCGGCCAGCGCCAGGACGGCCGGGGCCGCGGTGAGGGCTCTGACGGCGGATTTCAGCACGGGACGGCTCCTTCGTGTGCGCCACCGGGGCGGCGCGGGGTGTGGGGGGACAGGCCGCTGGGAGCGGCCGGCGGGGGTGGTGTGGGCGCGGGGCCGCCGCCGGCCGGCAAGCCCGGCGGCGGGTCCCGCGCGTCGTCGTCCGGTCGTCAGGGACCGGAGACGAGGTTGGCCACGTTGGTCGCGGAGTTGGACGGGCCTCCGCTGTTGTTGATGACGCGGCTGATGGTGCCCGTGCCTCCGAGGGAGACCGTCACCATGCTGTGGAAGCGGACCCCGGACACCGCGGGGGCTTCGAACGCCCGGTCGGCGACGACGGACGGGTTGACGTTGAAGTAGCAGTAACTGCCCAGGCCCCAGGCTTCGTGGCTGGTCACCGAGGGGCTGACCTTGTACGCGTCGTAGCCGCGCGTGGAGCCGTTCATCCAGGCGGCCTGGTTGGGCGGGTCGTACGGCATCTCGTTCTGGAAGAAGTAGGTGCGGCCGCCGTTGCCGTTCCAGATCACCTGGTGCTGCTGGTAGTGCTCCACGAACAGCCCGTACATCGTCACGTTCGTGCCGTTCACGATCAGTCCGTTGGCGGCGGTGTTGGTGTTCCAGCCCACCCCGCTGCCGTGGTCTGCGCGCCACAGCCACAGGTGGTCGCCGATGACGTCCGAGCTGTTGACCACCAGGCTCTGCGTCGCCTTGCCGACGCCCGCCCCGCCGATGCGGAAGAAGACGTCGTGCAGCGAGGTCGGGTCGGTGGTGTGCCGTGCGGCCGAGGCGGCGGGGCCGACCTGCATCAGCGTCTGCGAGTTGGCGGTGCCCGCGTCGATGAGCAGTCCGGCGATCTTGACGCCGTCGACGTCCGCGACGTTCACCGCGGTGATGCCGTTGTCCGGGACGAGGGTCGCCAGGCCCAGACCCAGGACGACGGTGCCGGCGCGGTTGACGTTCAGCGTCTGGTTGAGGTGGTAGACGCCTGGCGTGAACAGCAGGTTCTTGCCCTGCCCCAGCGCGCCGTTGATGTCGGTGGCGGTGGCGCCGGGCTTGACGACGAAGAACTGGTCGAGCGGCAGCGAGCTGCCCGCCGGGTTGCCGCCGGCCCAGGTCGTCCCCTGCGTGTTGGTGCGCAGCGACGGGACGAAGACCTTCCAGGCCCCGGCCGAGTCGACGTACAGGAACGGCTTCTCCCGGGTCACCGGGGACTGCGCGACGGTGGTGTAGGGCGGGTTGGGAAAGCTGTTCGCGGGCGCGCCCACATCACCGACGAAGACCATGTTCCAGTTGGAGCCGGTCCAGCTGCCCCACTGGCTGTTCCGCGACAGCCACTGCTGCTGCGAGCCGGAGCGCACCTGGCCGTCGATCCTGGAGTCGGCGATCAGACCGCCGCTGGACCAGCCGCCGTCGTCCAGCTGCAGGTTGCCGCGGACGTGCATCCGGCGGTACGGGGCCGCCTGGGAGACGGCCCATCGGTCGGTGCCGCCGGAGGGGTTGACGGACAGGTTCTCGGCCGAGCGCCAGAAGTTCTGGGTGGCGTTGCCCTGGAACCAGTCGGCCTCGGCGTGGACGGCGCCGTTGATCGTCACGTCGTCCGGCGACAGGCCGAGACCCGCGACCTGCGTGTAGAAGCCGACGTTGGCGTCGACGCTGTAGCTGCCGGGCTTGAAGAGCAGGGCGTAGCGCTGGGACCCGAACTGGTTGGACTCCTGCTGGCCGAAGACCTGGTTGAGGCGGCTCTGGATGGCGGCCGAGGACATCGACGGGTCGAAGACCGAGACGTTCGGGCCGAGATCGGGGGTGCCGGGCGGGTTCTGCGGCGCGTCGACGGAGCCCAGGCTGAAGGACTGCGCGGCGGTGCCGTTGCAGGTGAACTGCTGGATGCGGGCGCTGTCGGCGGTGGAGGCGCCGGGCACGTCGAGGCACTTGCCGCTGTTGCGGTTCACGAAGTGGTAGGTCCCGCCGGCCTCCTCGACCGGCAGCCACTGCTGGTTGGCGCCGTTCGAGTACGACCAGAGCTGGACGGGCGCTCCGTCGGCGGCGGAGACGTCAGTGACGTCCCAGACCTTGCTCGCGTCGTTGCGGTTGTCGACGCGGACGTAGCCGTCGCTGGTCGGCTGGAACCGCCACTGCTGCGCGGCGGTCCCGTTGCACGCGTACTGCTGGACCGCGGTGCCGTCGGCGGTGCCCGCGGCGGCGGCGTCGACGCACTTGCCGCTGTGCTTGGCGGCGACCGTCACCCAGCCGGTGGGGAGGGTGGCGGCCTGGGCCTGCGGGGCGGTCAGCACGACGACGGACAGGCCCGAGGCCAAGAGCGCGCCCAGGGCGAGCGGTACGACGCGGCGCCGGGCCCGGCCGCGTCCGGGGACGCCGCGGGGCGGCGATCCGAGGATTCCCATGAAGACTCCTGTGCCGCGCGGGGCGCGGCGCCGTGGGGGTGTGAGCGGGCATGCCGAAGCGTGCGACGGCATACCGCGAAGGCATGACGAAGGTGGGGGACGGCCGGGCGCAGGCGCCTGGCCATGTATGCGACAGCAGCTCAAAGGGCGGTGCGCCCTTTCTTCACGGCGTGAAGTTAGGCTTTTGTAGCGGACGCGTCAAGAGGTCGCACGATGGGACCCGTCACACCCCGGATGGGCGGCGCCGCCTCGCCCCGGATGTCCGCAGGGGTGTTCGGGCAGTCGGCGGCCGTACGGAAAGGCCGACTGGGCGGGATGCGACACCGCAGGTCACACCAGGTGAACGCACCCCGGCGGACCGGCCGCCCCACCGCTGCGGCTGCCGGGGACCGGCGGCTCGGGGCCTGAGGCTCCGAGCCGCCGTCGGGCGTCGCCGCTGGGCGCAGGCCCCTGTTCGATGGCCACGACTGGTCTGTACCAAAGCCTTGACGACGCCCTTCTTTTCTTCCTTAAATCACGAGTGGAAAGAAGGCCTCCCCTCGTCTCACCGCACGGCTCCACGCTCCCCCACCGGCACCCCACCGCGTCCGCCGACCGGGAAGGACCTCCCCCCATGAGCCTCATGACCCGTGCCCCGAGCGCCGTAAGGCGCGTCGCCTCCCGCCTGTTACTGCTGCTCGCGGTCCTCCTGGGCGTCGTCGCGGCACCCGCCACCCCGGCGCCCGCCGCCGCCCCCTTCAAGGTGCTGGCGTTCTACAACGGCACCTGGGACGCGGCCCACATCGACTTCGTCAAGGAAGCCAACCAGTGGTTCCCGCAAGCCGGAGCCGCCAACGGCTTCACGTACACCTCGACGACCAACTGGAACCTGCTGACCGACGCCAACGCGCTCAAGCAGTACCAGGTCGTCCTCTTCCTCGACGACGCCCCGAAGAGCGCCGCCCAGCGCGCCGGCTTCGAGGCGTACATGCGCGGCGGAGGCGGCTGGATGGGCTTCCACGTCTCGGCCTGGACCGACAGCGCGCAGAACTGGCCCTGGTTCTACAACCAGTTCCTCGGCAGCGGTAACTTCCGCTCCAACACCTGGGGACCGACGACCGCCCTGCTCCGCGTCGAGGACCGCTCCCACCCCGCCACCTCGCACCTGCCCGCGACGTTCACCTCGTCGGTGAGCGAGTGGTACAGCTGGAGCAACGACCTGCGCGCGAACCCGGACATCGACATCCTGGCGTCCGTCGACCCGGCCGGCTTCCCCCTGGGAACCGACCCCAACCAGACGTGGTACAGCGGCTACTACCCGATCCTGTGGACCAACACCAACTACCGCATGCTGTACGCCAACTTCGGCCACAACGCCATGAACTACAACACGAACACCGGCCTGTCGTCGACCTTCGCCAGCGCCACCCAGAACACCTTCCTCCTCGACGGACTCACCTGGCTCGGCACCGGCTCCACGGGCGGCCCGGCCCCCACCGACCCGATCTCCGGAACGTCCTGGTACTCCCTGGTCAACGCCGGCAGCGGCCGCTGCGTGGACGCCCGCGCCGCCGCCACGGCCAACGGCACCGTCATCCAGCAGTACACCTGCAACTCCACCACCGCGCAGGACTTCCGCGTGCTGGCCACGGACAGCGGCTACACACGGCTGGCCGCCCGCAACGACACGACGAAGGCCGTGGACGTCACGGACGTCTCCACCGCCGACAACGCCCCGCTCCAGCTGTGGACGTACGGCGGCGGCGGCAACCAGCAGTGGCTGCCCGTCGCCGAGTCCGGCGGGCGCTACCACTTCACCGCCCGCCACAGCGGCAAGTGCCTCACCGCCCCTACCGGCGACCCGAGCGGCACCCCATTGGTCCAGCGCACCTGCGACGGCTCGGCAGCGCAGTCCTTCCAGCTCGTCGTCCGTCCCTGACCCGGGCGACGGGATCCCGGGCCGCCCCGCTCCGGGGCGGCCCGGCACCTCAGGCGCCGGCGACGCGCCTCGAGGGCCCATGCCGCCCGGACCACGGGCTTCGGCCATACCAAGAAACGCCGTCGGCCCAGACCCGCGTGTCAGAGCCGACGGCGCCTCGCGGGGCTCAGTCCTCGTCCGCGAGAATCAGGTAGAGCTTCTTGCGGGCCTCGTTGACCACGGCCAGCGCCTTGTCGCGCTGCTCGGGCGTACCGGTCGCCCAGACCTGCCGGAAGGCGTCGACCAGACCGGCGCCCGCCTTGCGGATCTCGTTCATGGCCTCCCAGTCGATGCCGCGCCCGGCCTCCTCCCAGGGGGCGTCCGGCCCCGCCTCGGCTTCGCCGCGCCCGGCCTCGGTGAGCGTGAAGAGCTTCTTGCCGCCCTCCGACGCGCTGCTGATCAAACCCTCGTCCTCGAGCAGTTGCAGCGTCGGGTAGACCGAGCCGGGGCTCGGCTTCCACGCGCCGCCGCTGCGCTCGGCGATCTCCTGGATCATCTCGTAGCCGTGCATCGGCCGGTCGGAGAGCAGCGCCAGGATCGAGGCACGCACGTCGCCGCGCCGCGCCCGTCCGCGCGGGCCTCCCCTGCCGCCCCGCCCGCCGTGCCACGGCCCGGGACCCCAGGGCCCCCCGCCGAACGGCGGTCCGAACGGGCCGAACGCCGCGCGCCGCCCCTCCTGTTCATGGTCGCCGCGGCCGCGATGGCCCGGCCCGAAGTGTCCGTGTCCACGGGAACGCATTGCTTACGCTCCTTCCATCGCCGTACGGTCACGATGCTCCAACGATATATCGGAACCGATCCCACAACAAGGCTGGGTCGCCCCCTGTCAGTCGGTCTGGCGATAGCGTGATTCTCATGACGGCTGAAGACGAGGCGCTGACCCGCGGAATGGCGAACGCGGGGGCGGTCTTCCGCCGAGGGGAGTTGGTGGAGCGACCGGCACCGCGCAACGCGCGCGCCCTCCATGCCTATCTCAGTGCGCTGAAGGAGCACGGCTTCGACGCGGCGCCGACCCCTGTCGGTCTCACCTCGGATGGCCGTGAGCAGCTGACTTTCATCCCTGGCGACGTGGCTCTACCCCCGTTCCCGGACTGGGCGATGACGAGTTCTGCCCTCGGATCGGTGGGCAGCCTGCTGCGGCGTCTGCATGAGTCCAGCGCGGCCGTCGCGGTCGACACCCGCGCCGAGTGGCCCCCGGACCTCGCCGACCCGGAAGGGGGAAGGATGTTGTGCCACAACGATGTGTGCCCGGAGAACGTCGTCTTCCGTGACGGTCGTGCCGTGGCACTGATCGATTTCGACTTGGCGGCCCCGGGCCGTGCCCTTTGGGACATCGCCATGACCGCCCGTTATTGGGTGCCCATGCTTGATCCCGAGTCTGCGGCCGCTCTCCATCCCCACGGGCTGGATGCGGCCGCACGGCTGCGGATTCTTGCCGACGGCTACGGCCTCTCGGCACAGGACCGCGCCGAGCTGCCCGGCGTCATCGAGCAGGCCACGGAGGTCTGCCGGGCCTTCGTCGCCCACCGTGCGGCCGGCGGAGACCTCGTCTATCTCCGGGCATTGGCCGACCGTGGTGGATGGGAACGCTGGGACCGCATGCAGGCCTGGCTGGTGGACCATCGTCAGACGTTCACGGCTGGCCTGCTGGATTGACCGGCCCGGACGTTCGACCCTTGTCCGTGTCCGAAGCGGTAGTTGCGACGACGGGGCGCGGCCCCGTGCGTGCGACACCCGGTTACGGCATAAGCTCGGCAGATGGCGAAGTACTTCGACGTGCACCCCGAGAACCCCCAGCCGCGCAGCATCGCCCAGGTCGCCGACGCGGTGCGGTCGGGAGGACTCATCGCATACCTCACCGACTCCTGTTACGCGCTGGGCTGCCGGCTGGGCAGCAGGGACGGCATGGACCGGATCCGTTCGATCCGCCACCTCGACGACCGGCACCACTTCACGCTGATGTGCCGGGATTTCGCGCAGTTGGGCCAGTTCGTGCAGGTGGACAATGACGTGTTCCGGGCCGTGAAGGCGTCCACGCCCGGCAGCTACACCTTCATCCTCCCGGCCACCCGTGAGGTGCCGCGCAAGCTGCTGCACCCGAAGAAGAAGACCGTGGGTGTGCGCATCCCGGACCATGTGGTCACCCAGGCATTGCTGGCCGAAATGGGCGAGCCGCTGCTGTCCAGCACACTGCTGCTGCCTGACGAGGAGGAGCCGATGACTCAGGGCTGGGAGATCAAGGATCGGCTCGATCACGTGGTGGATGCCGTGGTCGACTCCGGGGACTGCGGCACCGAGCCGACGACGGTGATCGACTTCTCCGGCGGCGTGGCAGAGATCGTACGGCGGGGCGCGGGAGACACCTCGCGATTCGAGTGAGGCCACGAGGCCGGTCACCACCTGGCCTGAGTCTCGACTCAACCTCGTCTGTAGTGTGCCTCAATGACACGAAGCGAGCGGCTCGCGGAGCAGTTGGACTGGTACTGGCGCAAGAACCTGCGGCCACGGCTGGACGGCCTTACCGACGAGGAGTACTTCTGGGAGCCGGTGCGCGACTGCTGGAGCATTCGCCCACGTGGCTCGTCGGCCGCACCGATGTCGGCAGGGTCGGACAAGTGGACGATGGACTATGCGTCCCCTGACCCGGCGCCGGCACCGGTGACCACGATTGCCTGGCGGCTGGCGCACATCATCGTCTCGTGCCTGGGCTATCGGGTCGGATGGTACTTCGGCGGCCAGGACGTCGACTCCCGGACATTCGCCTACGCGGGAACCGCTGACGAGGCGCTGAGACAGCTCGATGAGATGTACGGGAGATGGAACGCGGGGGTCCGCACGCTCTCGGACGCTGATCTGGACAATCCGCCCATGGTAGGTCCCGAGCGGTTCCCCATGGAGAACAGAATCCTGCACGTCAACAGGGAGCTGATCCATCACGGCGGCGAGATTTCCCTGCTGCGTGACCTCTACCGTTGGCAGGACGGAACCGTCCCGCACCGCACATGACGTTCGACAACCGGCGATCGGGTTTCGGAGACCTACGTGGACTCCGTGACGCTCCACGGCTGCTGCCGCCGAGAGGCCTCACGGTCTCTCACCTCGATCTGCAGGAGGGTCCGTCACGAACTGACGTGCCCTGCTGCAGATCGGGAGGAGAAGGACCGGAGGGGCCCCCGTGGGTTCGGTTCGGGCAGGCCTCCCCGCGCATTGTCAAGCCCCGTCGGCCGTGTTGTTCGGGCCGTCACCGGAATGACCGCGGCTCACTGCTCGGACCCACGCGACGACGGTGCCGGGGTCGACCGGCCGGGTGGTGTCGACATGCAGGGTCGGGCCGACCTGGAGTGGCAGTGCCGTGCGTCGCCAGCGCTCCCAGTCGTCGTCCGTAAGCAGGTCTCCGTGGATCGGATGGCGTGGATGCCGGGCTTCGAAGCGACGTCGGGCGGTCTCCAGCGGGACGTCGCACCAGATCTCCACGACAGCTGGATTGTCGGCGCGGTTCAGGCCCCGCAGGACGAAGCCGCGAGAGTCGGTCGACCAGCAGGATTCCAGGACGGCGCCGGCAGGTGCGTCCGCCAGCAGCGCCCACATCGTCTCGCTGGCGGCAGCGCCGAGTGAGGCGTTCCAGCGTCGTTGCGGCGAGTCGGCCCTTTCCGCCCCCAGGACATCGGCGTGGGCCTCCTTGATCACGTCTTTGCAGAACAGCGGCAGCCTCAGGTGACGGGACAGGGTGCGGGCCAGGGTCGTCTTCCCCGCGCCGGGAAGCCCGTTGACCAGAACCGCGAGGGGACCGGTCATACCGCCGCCGCCTCAGGGCGCTCGACGAGCCGGCCGTGTTCGAAGCGGGCACCAGCGCGGCCACCCGTCTCGTCCTTCTCGTTCGCCAACTTGGCTATGCAGGAGCTGATCTCAGCCTCCAGCGCGGCGGCCGGCATCCGCCGGGCGCCCTCGCGGACGACCTCGTCCAGCAGGGAGCCGCCTCGCGTGGTGCCGTCTTCGTCGACCACGGTGTGCACAGGGCGTGCCTTCCCGGCCGACGCTGCAACGTCGGCCTACTCGATGGCCATCGGCGGATCATTCGGGAAGGTACGCCCTCCGCGTTCCTCCCGGAGCCGATCCACAGGTCTTGAACATTGCTCCGTGGGCTGTCCCCGCGCCTTCGCCTGCGCCCGAACCGAAGTCGAAGCCCTCATAGACCCTTCGGCGGTGGGGCCGTGACCCTACGGGTGGGGGGCGCGTGGCCCCGTGCGACCAGCGGGCGGCCGCCGTCGTCCGGCAGGACAACGATGTACAGCCAAAGGTCGTCGCGTTCTGCGTCGACCGAGGTGCCGGGCACAAGCCCCCCACGCGCGCGCTGGCGCGACCCACCGCCCGCCGTGGCATGCGGCGCCCGGCGTGACCCACGGCCGGGCACTGCCGACGAGGGCCCCGCACACCCCGCCACCAGGCCTTATCACGTCCCGACGATGCCGTCTCACCGAGGGTGTCGCCGGGCCGACTGGCATGAGCGGCGCCGAGGTAAAAGACTGCGAGTAGCAGGCACCTGTACCCGATGCCGGACAGCCCCACCCACCCCATCCGGATCGCTCGCTCGGACGTCGGCCGAGACGGTCTCGCCTCGGCTCCCCGCTCGACCGCTTGCGGTCCGCACGTTTTATGGAGCCGCCATGGCGGACATGCCGGTCGACCTCCTGACACCCGACCCCAACCCCCGCCGCGACGGCCCGGGCCCCGGACACGACGCGTCCGCGGTCGCCGGCCGCGAGCGCGTCATCGCCGAGGTCCTCGCCCCGGTGGTGCAGGTCGAGCAGGTCCCGCTCGACAGCAACTTCTTCACCGACCTGGGCGCCGACTCCATGGTGATGGCCCGCTTCTGCGCGCGGCTCAGGAAGCGCGATGACGTGCCATCCGTCTCGATCAAGGACGTCTACCGGCACCCGACGGTCAGGAGCCTGGCGGCGGCCCTCGCGGACGCTCCTCCCGTTGCCGCCCCGGCGGCCGCGGCCGCGGCCCCGGCTGCCGCAGCCCCGCCCGCCACGTCCCCGGCACAGGAGGCTTCCGGGCCGGGCGCGCGGGGAGGACCGTCCGGTACGCCGCACTATGCGCTGTGCGCGGCGCTGCAACTGCTGTTCTTCCTCGCCTACTCCTTCGCGGCGGCCGTCGTCCTGGCGGGCGGCGTGGACTGGATCGCGGACGGCTCCGGACTGCTCGACACCTATCTGCGCGCGGTCGTCTTCGGGGCCGCCGTCTTCCTCGGCGTGTGCGTGCTGCCGATCGTCGGCAAGTGGGCTCTGGTCGGCCGGTGGAGTCCTCGGGAGATCCGGCTGTGGAGCATCGCCTACGTCCGCTTCTGGTGCGCCAAGACGCTGATCCGGGCGAATCCGCTGGCGCTGTTCGCCGGGTCGCCGGTCTACTCCCTCTATCTGCGGGCGCTCGGCGCGCACATCGGACGGCGGGTGACGGTCCTCACCCGCCATGTCCCCGTCTGCACCGATCTGCTCACCATCGGCGACGGATCGGTGGTCCGCAAGGACTCCTTCCTCAACTGCTACCGGGCGCAGTCCGGGGTCATCCGGACCGGGCCGGTCACTCTCGGCAGGGACGTGCTGGTGGGCGAGGCGACGGTGCTCGACATCGAGACCGGCATGGGTGACGGCTCCCAGCTCGGCCACTCCTCCTCGCTGCACGCCGGCCAGTGGGTGCCCGACGGTGCGCGATGGCACGGGTCCCCGGCCCAGCCGACCGAGGTCGACTACCGCAACGGCGCCCGTCCCGCCCGCTGCGGCCCCGTCCGCCGGGCCTGCTACGGGGCCACACAGGTGCTGACGGCTCTGATCGCCTACGTGCCCCTGGCCGTCGGCGGCGGCGCCCTGCTGATCTCCGCGATACCGCAGTCCAGCACGCTGCTGCGGCCCGAGACCGTGGCGCTGACCGGTTGGTCGTTCTACGCCGACGCGCTGGCCGTCTCCGCGATGTTCTTCTTCGGCGCCGTCGCCCTCGGCCTCCTGCTCTCGGTGGCCCTCCCGCGCCTGCTGGGCCGCTTCGTCCGGCCGGGCAGGGACTACCCGCTGTTCGGCTTCCACTACGGCGTGCACCGCGCCGTCGGTTTCCTCACCAACCGGCGGTTCCCCAAGGTCCTGTTCGGGGACAGCTCGGCGATCGTGCCCTATCTCAGCCGCCTCGGCTACGACCTGGGCGACGTCGAGCAGACCGGCTCCAACTTCGGGCTCACCGTACGGCAGGACGCCCCCCACCTGACCAGGGTCGGCCGGGGAACGATGGTCGCCGACGGGCTGTCGGTGATCAACACCGACTACACCGGCTCCTCCTTCCGCACGACCGAGGTGTCGATCGGCCCGCGCAACTTCCTGGGCAACTACATCCCCTTCCCCGCCGGGGCGAGGGCCGGCGACAACTGCCTGCTGGCCACCAAGGTGATGGTCCCGCTGGACGGGGAGGTCCGTGAGGGCGTCGGCCTGCTCGGCTCGCCCAGCTTCGAGATCCCCCGATCCGTCCTGCGGGACAGCAGGTTCGACCATCTCGTCGAGGACCGCGCGACCTTCCGGCGCCGCCTCGCGGCCAAGAACCGGCACAACGCCGCGACCATGGCCCTGCACCTGGGGTCGCGATGGCTGTTCTTCTTCGCGGTCACCCTGGTCGTGTCGGCCGCCGCGGACCTCTATGACACGCTCGGCGCCGCGGTGATCGCGCTCGCCAACGTCCTCACCGTGCTGTTCGCCGTCATCGGCATGGTGCTGACCGAACGCGCCACCGCGGGCCGGCGGGGTCTGCGCCCGCTGTACTGCTCGATCTACGAACGCCCCTTCTGGCGGCACGAGCGCTACTGGAAGATCACCAACCCGACCGAGGCGATCGCGGTGTTCAACGGCACGCCCTTCAAGCCCCTGGTGTGGCGGCTGCTCGGCGTCCGCATCGGCAGCCGGGTCTTCGACGACGGCTGCTATGTTCCGGAACGGTCGCTGGTGGCGATCGGCGACGAGTGCGTCCTCAACGAGGGCACCCGGATCCAGTGCCACTCGCAGGAGGACGGCACCTTCAAATCGGAGCGCACCGCGCTGGGCAGCCGCTGCACCGTCGGCGTCGGCGCCCTCGTCCACTACGGCGTGACGATGGGCGACGAGGCGGTCCTGGCCCCCGACTCCTTCCTGATGAAGGGCGAGGAGATGCCGGAACGGGCCCGCTGGGGCGGCAACCCGGCCCGCGAACTGCGGGCCGCCGCCACGGTCGGCGCACCCCGCTGAGGCTGCCCCGCCGGGATCGTCGGCCTTCCGGCGGCGCTCCGCGCTCCCCCTCACTGCCGTGAGGAGCTGCCGGTGCTGTAGTTTCCCATGGGCGTCACTTCCGGCGCCCCGCGCCTTGTCCAGCCGGAGGATCCGCACGATGTTCGGCCTCAGCGAACTCGCCCTGCTGCTCATCGTGGTCGTCGTCCTCATAGGCATCAGGAAGCTCCCGGACCTCGTCCGCTCCGCGGGGAAGGCGACCCGCATCCTCAAGAGCGAGGCCGCGGCCGCGGACGACGACCCGGCGCGGCCCGGCCCCCGGGTCATCCGGGCAGCCCCCGGGGACGTGATCCGAAGAACGGACGAGACGGGCGGGGCAGGCCGCTGAGCCTGCTCCCGCCGCGCGGCCGCAGGCGAAGGCCTGGACGCGGAAGCCAGGACGCGCGGAAGCCGACCCGTCCGTCCGCCGGCGGGCGGGCGGCCGGTCCCCACGTACGGGAAGCCCCGGCGCCCCCGCTCACGCCGAAGCCCCTCGGTGCCGCGCTGCCGAGCGGCCCCGGCGGCCGGGCGGCCTCGCGCGAAGGCGCCGGGTGGCGACTCAGGCCGCCGCCTCCGCCTCCCCGGCAGCCGCCGTGGCGGGGCCGACGAGTTCCTCGAGGACGTCCTCCATGGTGACGTAACCGAGCAGTGTGCCGTCGTCCTCCGTGACGGCCGCGAGGTGGGTGCCCGCCGCCCGCAAGGCGGTGAGCGTGTCATCGAGCGGGGTGGTCGGGCGGAGCCGGATGACGGGGTGGAGGGCGCTGCGGGGGAAGGCCCGGTCGCGCTCGGCCGCACCGAGGGTGTCCTTGATGTGCAGGAAGCCCAGGACGCCTCCGTCGGCGCCGGTGACGGGCAGCCGTGAGAAGCCCGACGCGACGGCGGTCCGCTCCAGCTCGTCCGGGGTGACCCGCTCACCGACGGTGACCATGCGCCCGGCCGGCACCAGGATCTCCCCCACCGGACGGCTGCCCAGTTCCAGGGCGTCGCGCAGGCGCTCGCCGCCCGAGGCGTCGAGCAGGCCCGCGGCGCTGGAGTCCTGGACCAGACGGGCCAGTTCGTCGTCGGTGAAGACCGCCGCGACCTCGTTCTTCGGCTCGACACGCAACAGCCGCAGCAGGGCGTTGGCAAAGGCGTTGACACCGAAGACCACCGGCCGCAACGCGCGGGTGACGGCCACCAGCGGTGGGCCGAGCAGCAGCGCCGAGCGCTCGGGAGCGGCCAGCGCGATGTTCTTGGGCACCATCTCGCCGACCAGCATGTGCAGATAGGTGGCCGCCGTCAGGGCGATCACGAACGAGATCGGGTGCACCAGTGCGTGGGGGACGTGCGCGGCCTCGAAGCCCGGCTCGAGCAGGTGCGCGATGGCGGGCTCGGCGACCGCGCCCAGCACCAGCGAGGAGACGGTGATGCCCAGTTGCGCGGTGGCCAGCAGGGCGGACAGGTGCTCCAGACCCCACAGCACCGCGCGGGCGCGCTTGTCGCCCCCTTGCGCGCGCGGCTCGATCTGACTGCGCCGTACGGAGATCACGGCGAACTCACCGCCCACGAAGAAGGCGTTGGTCAGCAGGGTGAGAGCGCCGACGGCGAGTTGCAGCGCGGTCATCGGGCGTCCTCCGTGATGCGTGCCACCCGGACCCGCTCGGCCACGTGGTGGTCGACGGTGAGCACGGTGAAACGCCAGCCGTCGACCTCGGCGGCGTCGCCCCGGGCGGGGATCCGGCCGAGGGCGGCGGCGAGCAGACCGGCGACGGTCTCGTACGGGCCGTCGGTCGCGGTCAGGCCGATTCCGGCGAGCTGGTCCATCCGGACGTTGCCGTCGGCCTCCCAGGAACCGTCGGCGGCGGGGGCGAGGTCGGGCCGCTGCTGGGGGTCGTGCTCGTCGCGCACGTCGCCGACGACCTCCTCGACGACGTCCTCGACGGTGACGACACCGGCCGTGCCGCCGTACTCGTCGATGACGACGGCCATGGTGCGGCGGCTGCGCAGCCGGTCGAGCAGCCGGTTCACCGGCAGGCTGTCGGGGACGAGCAGCGGAGCGGTGGCCAGGGCCGCCACCGGTGTGGCGGCGCGCTCACCGGCCGGGAGGGCCAGCACATCGCGGATGTGGACGGTGCCGACGACCTCGTCGAGGCTGTCGCGGTACACGGGGAAGCGGGACAGGCCGGTGGACAGCGACAGAGCCGCGGCGTCGGCGGCGGTCGCACGGGTCTCCAGGGCCCGCACGTCCACGCGGGGGGTCATCACGTTCTCCGCGGTCAGCTCGCTCAGGTGGAGCGTGCGGACGAAGAGCTCGGCGGAGTCGGGTTCCAGCACGCCTTCGGCGGCGGAGTGGCGGGCCAGCGCCCGCAACTCGTCCGGCGTGCGGGCGGAGGCCAGTTCCTCGGCCGGCTCCAGACCGAAGCGCCGGACGAGGCGGTTCGCGGTGTCGTTGAGGTGGTTGATCAGCGGTGAGAAGGCGGCGGTGAAGCCGCGCTGCGGCCCTGCCACCACCTTGGCGACGGCCAGCGGGCTGGAGATCGCCCAGTTCTTGGGCACCAGCTCGCCGATCACCATCAGAACCACGGTCGAGACGAGGACGCCGAGGACGGTGGCGGTCATCGACGCGGCCCCCTCGGGCAGGCCGACGGCCTCGATCGGACCGCGCAGCAGCACCGCCAGGGACGGCTCGGCGAGCATGCCGATGACCAGTGAGGTCACCGTGATGCCCAGCTGCGCGCCGGACAGCTGCAGGGTCAGCCGCCGCACGGCCTTGAGGGCGCCGTCCGCGCCGCGCTCACCGGCCGCGGCGGAACGTTCCAGCTCCCCGCGCTCCACCGTGGTCAGGGAGAATTCCGCCGCGACGAACACCGCGCAGGCCAGGGTCAGCAGCAGCGCCAGCAGCAGAAGCAGGACTTCGGTCACCGTGTCACCCCCCTTCCCACTCCTCGGCGGGCCTCTCGGGGTATGACACGGTCGGTACTCGGGGGATGGTCCATCGCGGGAACCGCGGCTCCTTCTTCGTGCTGGGTACGGTGTCGTCAGCCCATGGTAAAGGAAGCACAAAAACAGCCGCCGAACGGAGGCGGGCCCGTTCCCTCCACCCCTCCCACTCCCGCGATCAGCCGAAGCCCGCTCGGCCATGCGAGTGTCTTGGGAACTTCTTTACCTGACGCGGTAGTTCTGCGGGTGGCTCGCACGGGGCCGACGGAACCACGGATGAAGGAGTGAACGCCGCGATGGTGTGCCCACGGCTGCGCGGAGCGTTCGGGTCGGGCGGCCCCTCCAGGCACCCGGTGCCGCCGGGCGGCCCGGCCCTGCGCGGCGGCGCCCCGCCCGGGCGGTTCCGACGAGTCCTGTCCCGCTGGGTTCCCGGCGGGCCGTGCCGAGAGCGGCGGCACGGCCCCTCCCCCGCGGGCGCCGGCCCACCCACCCGTCCGGTCGTCCCCACCGCCACCAGTAGCGCAAACGACCGCATGTCACGCCCCCGAGCGGCGCCGCCGGGCCGTGCCGCCCCGACCATCCGTGGAGTCACCCCCCGATGTCCTGGTTCGAAGCCGCCGTCCTCGGCCTGCTGCAGGGACTCACCGAGTTCCTGCCCGTCTCCTCCAGCGCCCACCTGCGCGTGTTCTCCGCCCTGGCCGGCTGGAAGGACCCCGGCTCCGCCTTCACGGCCGTGACGCAACTGGGCACCGAGACCGCCGTGCTGATCTACTTCCGCCGCGACATCGCCTCGATCGTCACGGCCTGGACGACGTCCCTGTTCGTGCCCGAGCGGCGCAAGGACCCCGACGCGCGCATGGGCTGGTTCGTCATCATCGGGACCCTCCCCATCGCCGCCCTCGGCGCCGCCTTCCAGCACAGCATCGAGACGTCACTGCGCGACCTGCGGATCACCGGCACGGTGCTCATCGTCTTCGGACTCGTCCTCGCCGTCGCCGACCGCACCCGCGCCGTCCGCCACGCCAAGCCCATCAGCGAGCTCACCCTCCCCCACGCCCTCGGCTACGGCCTCGCCCAGTCCCTCGCCCTCATCCCCGGCGTGTCCCGCTCCGGCGGGACCATCAGCGCCGGACTGTTCCTCGGCTACAGCCGCGAGGCAGCCGCCCGCTACTCCTTCCTGCTGGCCATCCCGGCGGTACTCGCGTCCGGCGCCCTGGAACTGACCAAGATCGGCGAAGGGGCCGCACCAGCCTGGGGACCGACACTGCTCGCCACAGGCATCGCCTTCGCCGTGGGCTACGCCGCCATCGCGTGGTTCCTCAAGTACGTCTCCACCCACAGCTTCACGCCGTTCGTGGTCTACCGCGTCCTGCTCGGCGTCCTGCTCATCGGGCTGGTCGCCGCCGGTGCGGTCGCCCCGGGCGCCGGGGACGTGGGCTGACGCTCCCCGGCTCGGCTCCGCCTCGTGCGGTGGCTCAGTCGTCCGGTGCGTCGTCGTCGCCGTGGTCTCCGTCGCCGTGGCCTCCGTCGCCCTTCCCGGCGGACAGGGAGACGGCCTGAGGCGACGCGCTCCCCAGCCCCCGGGTCGACGTGGCACTGGGTCCGTCGGTGGGGGTCGTGGCGGAGCCCTTCTCCGGTGCGAACCAGGCCATGCCGAGGAGGACGGCCACCACGAAGGCCACCGCCCCGGCGATGGCGCTCGCGACACGGGGCCGGTAGTGGATGAACTCGCCGGGGCTGCGACGCTGCGCCGGGGCGGCCCGCCGCCTGGTCGTCGACCGCGCGGAGTGCGCGGACCGCGTCGCCGGCGGCGCCCCGAGCGCCGCCGTACCGGCCGCCCGGTTGCCGGCGCCGTTCGGGGTGCCGCGCGAGGGGACGTCGACCGGCGGCGGGGCCGGGTGGGCACGCCACGCGTCGGTGCGGAACCAGTCGGCCACGTCCTGCGCCGTCGGCCGGTCCTCCGGCTGCTTGGCCAGGAGCCCGAGGAGGTAGCCCTCGAAGGCGGAGGGCACGTCGACGCCCAGGTGCGAGGGCGGCACGGGCGCACTGTCGATGTGCTGGTAGAGCAGGGCCGTCGCGCTGTCCCCCTGGAACGGCGGACGGCCCGTCAGCAGCTGGTAGAGGACGCACCCGAGGGCGTAGACGTCGGAGGCCGGCCCTGCGGTCCGGCCCAGGGCGCGTTCGGGGGCGAGGTAGAGGCTGGTGCCCACGATCTGACCGGTCATCGTGAGCCCGGCGGCCGGATCGTCGACGAAACGGGCTATCCCGAAGTCGCCGATCTTCACGGACCCGGTGGCGTCGAGCATCAGGTTGCCGGGCTTGATGTCGCGGTGGACGATGCCCTGCTGATGGGCCGCGGCCAGCCCCGCGGCGGCCTGCGCGGCGACGACCGCGGCGCGTTCGGCGCCCAGCAGATGGCCGGCCTCGAGCAACTGGGCCAGGCTGTCGCCTTCGACCAGTTCCATGACGAGGAAGAACCGCCCGTCCCAGGACCCGAAGTCGAAGACCGCCACGACGTGCGGATGGCCCAGACGCGCCGCCGTCTGCGCCTCGAGCCGGAAGCGCGCGGCCGCCGAGGGGTCCGAGCCGTCGCCCAGCAGGAGCTTGACGGCCACGGGACGTCCCAGCACCTCGTCGGTCGCCCGCCATACCTCGCCCATGCCGCCGCGGCCGATGGCCGCGTCCAAGCGATACCGATCCGCCACCAGCACGTCGTACGACCTCGATCCCGCGAGCCAAACCAGACCCCCCTTAAGGTACTTCACCCGCGCACCAGCGATGACCTGCGGCCGCGGCGGCCGGGGACGCGCCTTTCGCCGGGCCCCGGTCCGGCCGGGGAGGGGCGCCGAGCACGTCGGCCGCCGCCGCGCGGACTCCGCGCACGGCAGGGCCCGGCGGGCACAGGCCCGGCACCGGCGCGCACGGGGGCGCCGGTGCTCCGACCACCCCTCGCCTCGCGCTTCCCGTGACCCGGCGGCCTCAGCCGATCGCGACGACGCCCACCGCCGCCGAACCGACCCCCGCGCGCAAGAGGACGTCGAAGAGGTAGCGGTCGCCGGCCCGCGGCGCCACGACCGCCCGCGCGCCGCTCGCCAGCACGGGGAACACGGTCTCGTGCCGCTCCCCCGGCGCAGACCCGCTCACCGCCACCAGCCGCACCGCGGCCCTGCCGATGTTCTCGAACGTCACGGAACGGGTCCTGGGGCACGGGCCGTCGTGCCCGTCCGCGCAGTGGAAGCGGACGTCGCCCAGGCCCACCAGCCCGCAGGAGACGTCGGTGGCGAAGGCGAAGCGCGAGGAGCAGACGGCTCCCACCCGCAGGTCCCGCGCGACCGCGCCGGGGGTCGTCCCACCCGGGCGGGGCCCTTCCGCGCCCGCGCCGGCGCACGAGACGGCGGACCAGGCGAGGGCGGCGGTGGCGAGTGCTGCGGAAAGGAGTGCTTTGCGCACCTGTGACTCCAAAGGTGTGCGGTCGGTGAGCCCGGCTCACCGCGGTGCCAACCGTGCCGGTCCGGCACGGGCACAGGGCTCGCAGGGCAGAAGGCGCGGGTTCGGAAGGCCTGGGTCCTGACGCGGGAAGACCGGCATCCGGCGCGGGAAGACGGAGGTCCGGCGCGAAAAGGCCAGGGTCCGGGACGCGGGAATCGGAGGGCCCAGGACGCGGGTGGGGCCCGCGAGCAACGGCTCGCGGGCCCCACCTCAGAGCGTCATGCGGATGTCAGCGGCCGTGGTGCACGGCGCGCCGGGAGGCGATGACGTCGTTCGCGTACACCAGGGCGACCCGGTGGTTGTACTGGATCGTGTACATCTTCTTGGCGCCGAAGACGACCTTGCCGTCGCTCTTGAAGTAGTCGTCGGTGAGCGCCGGCGCCGCGGTGGCGACGTATGCCTGGCCGGACGGGATGGTGTACATGCTCAGCGCCGCCTGGGTGGAGGCGCCGTAGCCGGCCGGGTACTCGGCGGCGTCCGGGTAGCTGGAGCCGTACACCTTGGCGGGCGGCGTAGAGCTCTTCACGCCGGCCTTGACGATGGTGTAACCATCACGCGCCACAAGGGTGTTGGCACCGCCCGGGTTGTAGAACCACACCTTCGAGCCGCTGAACCAGATCGCCGTCCAGGGGCCCTTCTTGCCGGCGACCACGAACTGCTGGCCGGCCTGCACGGTGTTGCCCCAGTCGTTGACGCGGTCGGTGCCGTTGCCGCCGGAGTGGATGGCCTGGTCGCCGAAGAGGGGCGCGGTGCTGCTGGGTGCGGTCCGCACGAACAGGGAGTTCGACGGCTGCGTCACCTTGGTGCACTCGGGGGTGGCTCCGGTCGGGTCGTCGCCCGGGCAGATCTCGACGGTCTGCCGGTTGTGCTTGAAGCCGGGGGCGATGGTCACCACCGAGCCGACGTCACCCACCCCGTGCTTGCCCGTGGCGGGCGCGCCGAGAAGGGCCATGAAGTGCTCCCAGTCCCAGGCCGTACCCGGGTCCCAGTGCATGCCGGAAACAAGGTCGGAGCTCGGTCCGACAACGTTGTCGTGACCAATGATGTGCTGCCGGTCCAGCGGGATGTCGAAGCGCTTGGCCAGGTACTTCACCAGTTCGGCGGTGGCCTCGTACTGCGCCTCGGTGTACCAGTCGGCGCCGTGTGCGGCGAAGCCCTCGTGCTCGATGCCGATGGAGTGCATGTTGGTCGAGTAGTTGCCCGCGTGGAAGGCGATGTCCTTCGTGGGCACCATCTGCGTCACCGCACCGTCGGAGGACCGCATCACATAGTGCGAGGCGGTCGAACTGCCCGGGGCCTGGAACGAGGCGATGGCCGACTCGTAGGAGCCCTCGATGTCGTGGATGACGATCGTGTCGATCCTGACCCCGTTGGCGGGCCGGTCGGAGACCTGGCCGTTGCTCGGCGCCGCCGGCACGAAGGTGCAATCCACGGTCGCGGGGCACTCGGCGCCGGTGTCGGCCGCGGCCTTCAGCCGCAGCTTCGCCAACTGGCCCGTGGCGGGCTTGACCTGCGGCAGGGCTGCGAGGTTGACCCGCTGCCCGTCGGCGGTGGTGCGGGCGGCCCCCTTGGACAGGGTGGCGAAGACGCGGTTGGCGAACGCCTTGGCGCCCTGCGCCTGCGAGGCCTGGCTGTACCGGGCGACCGCCCCGTACCAGTCACCGGCACCGGCGGAGGTCGATCCGCCCGCGGCCTTCTGGTACGACGCGAGAAGGGCCGCGCCGCCGCGGATGTTGGCGGCGGGGTCGTCGCGCAGTTCCTGCGCGGACAGCCCGGTGAGCTTCGCCGCGGCCTGGAGGGTGTGCAGGGCCGGGTCGGCGACGAAGGACTCGATGTCGCTGCGGCCGGCCGCCCCGGCGTCTCCGCCGGCCACCATTTCCGGCGTCACGTCGGTGAGGTGCATGGGGCCGTAGCCACCGCTCGCACTGTGCCGGCCGGCGTGGCCGTCCCATGCCGACTCCTGGTACGCCACCGCCAGCAGCACCTGTTCCGGCACGTGGTACTCGTCGGCAGCCGCGGCGAAGTCGCGCTGCAGGACGGCGTCCGCTGGCGTGGCTCCGGTGGCCTGCGCCGTCAGCGGCACGGCCACGGATCCGGCGACCACCAGCGCGCTGGCCGCGGCCAGCAGGCCGCGCTTGCGCCGCTTGGCGTGCCGGCCTGTGGGTGTTTCTGATGCCATGAAACAATTCCAAATCTTGAACGGACGAAGCCGATTCCCCCGGCTCCGCTTCGATATGACGTATCGCCGTTTCCTGTGGAAGGCTCACGCGATTCCACTCGTGCCGGAATCAAGGGCACGTGAAACTCCGTCAACGTCCGTTTTCCGTGTCTTCCCCGTACGTTTCCGAGCCGGGCAAGCCGCCACCCATGCCGGGCGACCCGGACATGACTGCCGCCGGCAGGAGGGCACACACGCAGGCGTGCGGCCGGCTGCACCTTTGCAACCGAACGGTGAGTGCGCAGTCCACCAGCCAAGTGCGCCACACCCGCCGCAACTCCCGTTCCCACGAGGGGAACGCAGAGGCGGAGGAGGGCCCAGGCCGCACCGGCGGATGAGTTCGCCACATGCCTAGCAGTCGCTCGGCACTATGCGCCACCGCCCCGACGGTGAAAGCTCACGGAAATCCTTGCCTTGTCCGGACGCGCGTGCCCCTGAGAGCCGCGGGCCCGGCCAATAGTGCTTGCTGCGTCGAGGAGTAGATCAGAAAAGAGCTGCACCATGCAAGTAAGCGTGGGGACGTAACGACATCGAACCGGGCATTACCGACCCTTCACCGGTGCGCGCGTCCACATCCCGGAATGCATCACCACCTTGACTAGTGACTTTTCCTCGTGCGAGAGTCGTCACCACTTCAACAGGTGATGCGCAGCCGTCGCGTCACCGGGACAGGAGGAGCCGCATGGGCCGAGCTGTGAGGTACGACGACATCGCGACGGGCGAGGCGCCGCCGGTTCCCTCCCCCGGGGCCTGGGCCGCCGCGTCCGGCGCAAGGAAGGGGACGCGGTGACCGCCGCCGGCGGGGAGCGCCGACCGGAGCGCGGAACCCCCGTGGCACGCCGCACCATGCTCGGCATGCTCGGCGCCGGTGCGGCCGGTGTCGCCGCGGCGCCCTGGCTGCAGCGCGCCTGGGAGGGCGTCCTCGGCGCCGCCTCCCAGGCCGACCCCACCGGACTGACCGGGGTCCTGCCCAACCCGGGCGGCTTCCGGTACTACAGCGTCGTCGGGTCGGTGCCCCGCAAGGACGCGCGCGCCTACCGGCTGAAGGTGGGCGGGCTCGTCGACCGCCCGCGCACGTACACGCTCGACGACCTCCGCGCGCTGCCGCAGCGGCGGATCGTGCGCGACGTGCTGTGCACCGATGGCTGGCGGGTGGCGGACACCCCCTTCGAGGGTGTGCCGCTGTCCCACCTGCTCGACGCGGCAGGAGTACGCCCAGAGGGCAAGGCGATCCACTTCACCTGCTTCGACGGCGTCTACACCGAGAGCCTCACCCTCGAACAGGCCCGCCGCACCGACATGCTGGTCGCCCTGAAGATGCAGGACAAGCCGGTCAGCCACGAGCACGGCGGTCCTGTCCGGCTCTACGCCGCGCCGATGTACTTCTACAAGTCGGCCAAGTGGCTGTCCGGAATCACGGTGACCGACGAGGTCGTCCCCGGCTACTGGGAGGAGTACGGCTATGACCTCGACGGCTGGCTCGACGGGGCCGACCGGCGTGGCGGCGCGCAGGCCGCCTGAGCGCTCGGCGCGGGCGCTGCGTTTCACCCGGGCCGAGCGCTGGGTGCACCGCGGCACCGGTCTGCTGATGCTGCTGTGCCTGACGACCGCGGCCTGCCTCTACCTGGGTCCGCTGGCCCAGCTCGTCGGACGCCGCCATCTCGTCGCGACCGTCCACGAGTGGTCGGGGATCCTGCTGCCGCTGCCCCTTCTGCTCGGGCTCGTCTCCCCGGCCTTCCGCGCCGACCTGCGCAGGCTGAACCGGTTCGCCGCGTACGACAGGCACTGGCTGCGCGCGGCGCGCAGGCGGCTGACCGCTCCGGAGCTGCGGCCCGCCGGCAAGTTCAACGCCGGCCAGAAGCTCTACGCGGGGTGGCTCGCGGGGGCCGTACTGGTCATGGCGGCCACCGGGCTGCTGATGTGGTTCACCGGAGTGCTGCCGGCGGTCTCCCGCACCAGCGCGATCTTCGTGCACGACCTCGTGGCCTGGGCCATCGTCCTTGTGGTGATCGGGCACATACGCAAGGCGCTGCAGGACCCCGAGGCCCGGCTGGGGATGCGCACGGGTTACGTGTCCACGGCCTGGGCGAGACGGTGGCACGTCCACTGGACGGAGGCCGAGGAGCGTCCGGCGGCGAAGGACACACCTCAGCCCTGACCCCGGCTTCGCCCTCGTACGCGCCTGCCCGGTCGGCCGGGCCCCGAAGACGGGGCCCGGCCGACCGGGCACGGTGTACGGCCCGGGCACGGCGTACGGCTACGTGCGCCGGGCTGCGGAGACCGATGCCGGGTGAGACCTGGCCGACCGCGGTCGCGCCGCCTTCTTGCGCGCCCGGTACGCGGCTGCCTTCACCCGGTTGCCGCACGGGTCCATGGCGCACCACTCGCGGCGGCCGCCGTGGGAGCGGTCGAGGTAGATCTGCGTGCACTCCGGCCTGCTGCACTCCTTGACCAGCTCGATGTCGGGACCGCTCAGCAGCCGCACCGCCTCGCGGGCCAACGACGACAGCGCCTGCCGGGGGGTCGCCTCGACCCGGCGCCCCTGCGCGGTGAGCTGCGGGACGGCGGACGGCCCGCGTGCCGCGGAGTTGAGGAGCGCGAGGGCCTCGGCGTCGTACTCCTCCTTGTTCAGGGCGGAGCTGACGAGCGAGAAGATCGCCTCTCGGAGGGCGACGGCCTCCGTCACGTCGGACGGCCGCGCACCCACGGCCCCGTCGACGAGGCCCGACTCCCAGAACCACACGTCCAGGCTCTCAGGCGTGGTGAGCATCTCCTGGGGGTCCGGGTTCCGGCGGCGCCTCAGCGTTCCCACGAAGTCCAGCACCGGCAGGCCGCACTTGAACGCATGCATCATGTCACCATTCTGGCAGGTGACGAACAACACGGCAAGACGCTGTCACTCCGGCGGTCCGCCGCTCCCGCGCACCGCGGCCCCGGGCGCCACTCACCGCACAGGCCGTGACGGCACGCAGCCTCGACGCGGCCTCCAGTGGGCGCCTGGGACAGCCCTCGATCAGGCGCGATCGCCCTGGCCGCTCGCCACGCGTCGCAGCGCGGCCGTCAGCGCGGCGAGGTCGTGGTCGCGGAAATGGTCGACGAGGTGGCGCCGCACGCTGGCGAGGTGCGTGGGCCATGCCTGCTCAAGGCGCTCGAGCCCGGCGTCCGTGAGCACGGCGTTCCAGCCCCGGCCGTCCTCGGCGCACTTGACGCGTTCCACCCAGCCGTGCTTCTCGAGCCGGATGACGACACGCGTCATGCCGCTGAGGGAGAGGCTGCAGACCGCGGCGAGCTCGCTCATGCGCATCGCGCGGCCCGGGGTCTCCGACAGGAACATCAGCGGCGAGTACTCGGAGAGCGGAAGCCCGGCCCCCTCGATCATGTCCGCGTCGACGGCACGCGGGAGCTCGAGGAGGACTCGTCCCACCTCGCGCACGAACGCTTCCTCGCTCGCGCTGAGGGCCTTCACCTGCCGCTTCGTGGTTGCCATCCCCTCACTGTAGCTGCTTGACAGGTCAATGAGACCCGCAGAGCGCCGCCTCGGGGCGAGCGCATGCCTTTGACAGTTGTCGACCGGTCGTCTAGCTTCGAAATAGGCGACCGGTCGGTTAGCACCGGGCGCCATCCCCCCGACAGCGGAAACCAAGGAACGGAGCGCCTCTCGTGGCCACCCCCGTCAAGCTCGCCATCGTCTACTACTCGTCGACCGGCACCATCACCGAGATCGCAAAGGAACTCCACGACGCCGCCGTCAAGGCCGGCGCGGAGGTCCGCGTGGTCCGCACGGCGGAAATCGCCCCGCAGACCGCCATCGACGCCAACCCGGCCTGGGCCGCCCACCACGCGGCCACCGCGCACGTGCCGCAGGCCACACCCGAGGACATCGAGTGGGCCGACGCCGTCGTCTTCGGCACCCCCACCCGCTTCGGCAACGTCTCGGCGCAGCTCAAGCAGTTCATCGACACGCTGGGCGGTCTGTGGGCCGAGGGCAAGCTGATCGACAAGGTCTACAGCGCCTTCGTCTCCAGCGCCACGGCGCACGCAGGCCAGGAGGCCACGCTCCTGTCCCTCTACACCTCGATCCACCACTTCGGCGGGATCACCGTCACCCCGGGCTTCACCCAGCCGTCCAAGTTCATCGACGGAAACCCCTACGGCACCTCCCACGTGGACGGCCAGGGCAACAACCCGGTGGACGAGGTCACCCGCACCGCGGCCCGCGTCCAGGCCGAGCGGGTCGTCCGGGTCGCCGCACAGCTCAAGGCCGCCTGAGCGGCACCCCGCAGGCAGCGGCGCCGCGCGACCCCACCACCCCTCACCGACGGCCGCGCGGCGCCGTTCCACACCCCACCGACCCACGAACGAGGAGATGCGGAAACATGCGCGTGGAGATCTGGACCGATGTCGCCTGTCCCTGGTGCTACATCGGCAGAGCGCGCTTCGCGCGGGCCCTCGCCGGCTTCGCGCACCGCGACGAGGTCGAGGTGGTGCACCGTTCGTACGAGCTCAACCCGGACGCCCGGAACGGCACGACCCCCATCATCGACGCCGTCGCGGCACAGTACGGGCGCACCCGCGAGCAGCAGGTCGCGCGGGAGGAGCATGCCGCGTCGGAGGCCCGCGCCGAAGGCCTGGACTACCGGATCGGCGGCCGCGTCCACGGCAACACCTTCGACGTCCACCGCCTGCTGCACCTGGCCAAGGCGCACGGCGTCCAGCAGGAGCTTCTCGACCTCGCCTTCACGGTGAACTTCGCGGACGAGCGCTCCGTCTACGACAGGCGGACCCAACTGGACCTCGCGGTAGAGGCGGGACTGGACCGGGCGGAGGCGGACGCCGTCCTGGCCGACCCCGAGGCCTACGCCCGGGAGGTCCGGGCCGACGAGCGGCTCGCCGCGGAACTCGGCGCCGGCGGTGTGCCGTTCTTCGTGCTGGACCGGAAGTACGGCGTGACCGGCCTGCAGCCGGCCGAGATGTTCACCCGCGCTCTGGAACAGGCCTGGGAAGCCCACACCCCGGCCGGGGCGTGACGCGGGGCGCACCGTCCGCCGCCGGAGCCGAACGCCCTGAGTCCCGCCGCTGCCCGCCCCGGCCCACGTCCGACCCCACTGCGGCGTCGGACGTGGGCCGGACGCGCCGGGCTCGACCAGCGGGGTCTGCAGGTGGCGGTCCAGGATGCCGTGGCAGCACGACGTGGACGAAGCCCCGAGGTCTGCTCCAGGCCGGAAAACCCGGACAACGGCCTGCTTCCCTGCGCGCCGCAGGGCGCCATGGCGGGGGATGCGCACCGACGGGACACCGCACTGCACGGTGAACACCTCGACGCGGCCCTCGACGCGGCCCTCGACGAAGCGCCCGGCGAGGCGGTCGCGCAGACCAGTCTCAGCACTGCTCGGTCGGCCGCGGGTCCGTGGTCGAGGGCCGCCCCGAACCGCAACCCCTGCC
>NZ_JBYIQP010000043.1:0-52803 GCF_057707665.1 Actinacidiphila sp. bgisy167
CACACGGCGGGGGCGGGGTGGGACCACGGTCCCGAGTCAGGGATGATGGAGTCCTCCATCCCGCGGTCGCCGCAAGCAGGCGATGAGGGAGCTTCATCTTCAGCGACTGCAGAGGGAATTCATGGGCCAAGCGCACGACACCGACCAGCGTCTGATCGCCGACCGGTACCGGCTCGGCGCCGTCCTCGGCAAGGGCGGCATGGGCACCGTCTGGCGGGCTGTCGACGAGACGCTCGGTCGCACGGTCGCGGTGAAGGAACTGCGCTTCCCGCACAACATCGACGAGGACGAGAAGCGCCGCCTGATCACCCGCACCCTGCGCGAGGCGAAGGCCACCGCCCGGATCCGCAACACCGGCGCGGTGACCGTCTTCGACGTGGTCGAGGAGGACGACCGGCCCTGGATCGTCATGGAGTTGGTCGAGGGCCGCTCGCTGTCGGACGCGATCCGGGAGGACGGGCCGCTGACGCCCAAGCGCGCCGCCGAAGTCGGTCTGACCGTGCTGGACGTGCTGCGGGCCGCCCACAAGGAGGGCATCCTCCACCGTGACGTGAAGCCGTCCAATGTGCTGATCGCCGACGACGGCAGGGTCGTGCTCAGCGACTTCGGCATCGCACAGATCGACGGCGACCCCTCCGTCACCTCCACCGGCATGCTGGTCGGCGCTCCCTCCTACATCTCCCCGGAGCGGGCGCGCGGCCAGAAGCCGGGCCCGCCGGCCGACCTGTGGTCGCTGGGCGCGCTGCTGTACGCCTCGGTCGAGGGGAGGCCCCCGTACGACAAGGGCTCGGCCATCGCCACGCTCACCGCGGTCATGACCGAGCCGCTGCGCACCCCGCGCAGCGCGGGCCCGCTGGCCGACGCGATTCAAGGGCTGCTCAACAAGGACCCGGAGCTGCGGCTCGACGACGAGGGCGTACGCCCGCTGCTCACCGCCGTCGCCCACGGGCCGGACGTCCCGGTCGCGGAGGCCACGCGCACCATGCCGCTGCCGCACTCGGACCCGCAGCCCACGCCCACCGACGCGCCGCCGTCCGCCCGGGCCGCCGCCGCCGACCAGGCGGCGCTGCGGGCCGCCAAGGCCAAGCCGGAAGCCGAGCCGGCGCAGGCGCAGGCGGCCGCACCGGCGACCGCGTCCGCGCCGGTCGCGCCGGCTCCGGCACCCGCCGCGGCCGCCGTCCCCCGGCTGCCGCGCCTCGCGGAGATGGACCCGCGCCACCGCCGCGGTCTGCTCCTCACCGCGATCGCGGTCGTCCTCGCGCTGCTCGGGACGGGCATCGGCCTGTGGGTCGGCCGCGGGGACGGCGACGCCACCGCGGGCCGGCCCGCAGCCCCGTCCTCCTCGGCCGGCCTCACCTCCGGTGACGGCAACGTCCACAACGGCGAGGGCGGCGACGGCGAGAGCGGAGACGGCAAGAGCGGCACGGGGAGCACGGGCGCCTCCGGCACGGGCGGCGGCCAGGACCAGGGGAAGGGCGACGACTCCGACAAGGATGCGGGTAGTTCTTCCTCCTCCGGGTCCGGCTCCGGCGACGGCTCCGGCAGCGGGGACAGCGGCTCCCCCGCCGTTCCGGCCGGCTGGACGACCTACACCGACTCCGAGGGCTTCTCGATAGCGCTGCCGGGCGGTTGGGCCGCCAACAAGGAGCGGGCCGGCAACGGCTGGATCTTCAACGCCCGCCGCAGCCCCCGGGTGCAGGTCGACTACACCCACTCCCCGGGCACGAGCGCGGCGGAGGCGTGGCGCCAGAACGAGTCCGCCACCGCGTCCCGGTTCCCCGGCTACCACAAGCTCTCCATAAAGGACGTGGACTACCGCGGCTACCGCACCGCCGCGGACTGGGAGTTCACCTACACCTCCGGCGGGACGAAGATGCGCGCCGTCAACCGGGGCTTCGTGGTCGACGACGGCCACGGCTACGCCATCCTCTTCTTCGCGCCGGACGCCGAATGGGACAGCAAGAAGATCACGGATATGCGCGAGGCGCTCTTCAGCACCTTCAAACCGGCCAAGTGACGGCGGTCGAGCACGTATTGTGAGTCACTGCGGACTGTCCGCATCCAGAACGGATCGGATCTGACGCTTTGGGGAGGCGTCGTGGACGACTACGCGGGACGCGTACTGGCCGACCGCTACCGCCTGCCGCGGCCGCCCGCCGACGAGTTCGAACTGGTGGAGACCCGGGCCTGGGACACCTTCAGCAACCAGGAGGTGCTGATACGCCAGGTCCTGCTGCCCGAGGTCGTCAGCGCCGAACCCGGGCCGCACCACGGGGACAGCGGGGACACCGCCCAGCGGGTCCTGGAGGCGGCGCGCGCCGCGGCCGCCATACCCGACCACCCCCGGCTGGTGCAGGTCTTCGACATCTTCGCCGAGGACGGCAGCGTCTGGATAGTGAGCGAGCTCGTCGCCGGCCGCCCGCTGGCCGCCGTCCTCGCCGACAAGCGGCTGAGCCCCTACCGCGCCGCCGAGGTGGCCTCCGACGTGCTGACCGCGCTGCGCGTGCTGCACGCGCACGGCTGGGTCCACCGCAATGTCACCGGCCGCACCGTGCTCGTCTGCGACGACGGCCGGGCCATGCTTTCGGGCCTGGCTGTCGGCGCCGCACAGGAGGCGCTGTGCGGGTACAACCCGGTGCCGGTGCCCGCCCTGGCCGGGGGCGGGGACGGGCCCGGCGGCGGCTGGGACGGCCCGCACTCCGCGCTGGAGCTGGAGCGGGCCCGGCAGGCCCGGCTCACCGTCGTCGGCCCCGTCACCGAGCGATGGGCCCCGGAGCAGGCCACCGAGGTCCACGGGAACTGGCGGCTGGCCCCGCCCGTCGGCCCGGCCGCCGACCTGTGGGCGCTGGGCTCGCTGCTCTTCCGCAGCGTCCAGGGCCATCCGCCGTTCCCGGAGGAGAGCACCGCGGAGCTCGTCCAGCTGGTCGTCGCCGAGCCGCCCGCCTACGCCGAGGAGTGCGGCCCGCTGCGGCCCGTCGTGGAGTCCCTGCTCCGCCAGGACCCGCAGGAGCGGCCCGACGCGGAGGAACTGCGCGGCTGGCTGCGTTCGCTCGTCCGGTCCGCGCCGGAGCCGGACCTGGGGCTGAGCACGGTGCCCGTGCCCGCCGACGACGCGCACCGGCTGCCCGTCGTACGGCGCCGGGGCGAGCTGGTCCGCCGCCGCAGGGCTGCCGCCGAATCCGTGCCCGCCCATCCCGGGCACGGACGCCACAAGCGCGCCAAGGGACGGCCGGAGCGGCAGGGTCGGGGGCCGCGCAGCCTCGGCGTCCCCCTGGTCGGGCTGGTGCTGCTGCTGATGGCCGCCGCCGTGCTGTACGCCGTGCTCTTCATGCCGCGCGGCGGGACCGCGGGCGACGAGGGCGCGGCGGGCGCCGCGCACACCCTGCCCGCGCGGATGCCCGGCGGCGAGGAGCATCCGCGAACGGCCGAGTCGCGGACGACCGGGCCGGCGCCCACCAAGGCGCCGAGCGGCCCGCCGCCCACCCGGTCGGCCCCCGCGGACGACGCCGGGGACGACGCCGGGGGCGAGGACGCCACCACCGGCCTCGGCGGCGAGTTCCGGCTGCGCACCGACCCGGAGGGCTTCCGCCTCGCCGTCCCGGGCGGGTGGCAGCGCACGGGCCGGAACACCGACGGGCAGGTCCGCTACACCGGAGGCGACTACCAGCTGCTCGTCGTGCCCGGCCGCGACACCGTCGCCGACAAGGGCAGCGACCCGATCGCCTACCAGAACGACGAGCCCGAGCTGGCGGGTTTCCGCGCCTCCGGCTGGTCGTCGGCCTCCGGGCTGCGCCGCCTGGACATGGGCGGGATCGCGGCCGCGGAGGGCGAGTTCGCGTGGAGCGACGCCGCCGGGCGGCAGCTCTTCGCGCGCAACCTGGTGATGATCCGCGACGGCCGGTACCACGTCGTCCTGGTCGTCGGGCCGGACAGCCGGCGCGCCGACGTCAAGCGGTACTTCGAGAAGGCCGCGGAGACCTACCGCACCACCTGAACGCGTCCGGGGCGGCACGGCCTCCGACGAACCGCGGTCCGGGCCGAGGTGTCGTGAAGGCCCCGCGGAGGCATCGCGAAAACCGGCTACTGGCGGGTATGCAGGCACAGTCGGCCGTCGTACGATCCCGACATGACGGACTCTCCCGCCGCCGGTAACGGCAATCCGGTCGCCTCCTCCGGCACCAGGACCGCCGCGGACGTGGTGACCCCGGACCTCGTGGCGCGACTGACGCGGGGTGTCGGCGGCAGCGGCCGCACCGTGAACCACACGCCGCTGACCGGCGAGAAGCTGGCGGAGCTCCCCGAGGCGACGCCGCAGGAGGTGGCGGCGGCGTACGCCAGGGCGCGGGAGGCGCAACGGGCGTGGGCGGCGACACCGGTGCGCCGCCGCGCCGCGGTACTGCTCCGCTTCCACGATCTCGTGCTGGCCCGGCAGCCCGAGGTGCTGGACCTGATCCAGCTGGAGACCGGCAAGGCGCGGCTGCACGCGCACGAGGAGGTGCTGGCGGTGGCCGTCGCCGCCCGCCACTACGGCCTGAAGGCCCCCGCCTACCTGAGGCCCAAGCGGCACACCGGCGCCGTCCCGGCCCTCACCAAGGTGCGGGAGCTGCGGCACCCGCGCGGTGTCGTCGGCCAGATCGCGCCGTGGAACTACCCGCTCGAACTCTCCGTCGGCGACGCGCTGCCCGCCTTCGCCGCCGGCAACGCCGTCGTGATGAAGCCGGACACCGAGACCGCGCTGACCGCGCTGTGGGCCCGGGAGCAACTGATCGAGGCCGGGCTGCCCGCCGACGTCTGGCAGGTCGTCATCGGCGAGGGCCCGGTCGTGGGCCCCGCGGTCGTCGAGCACGCCGACTACGTGTCCTTCACCGGTTCCACCCGTACCGGCCGGGACGTGGCGACGCGCGCCGCGGCCCGACTGATCGGCGCCTCCCTCGAACTCGGCGGCAAGAACGCCCTGCTGGTGCTCGAGGACGCGGATCTCGAGCGGGCCGCCGAGGGCGCGGTCCGCGCCTGCTTCTCCTCGGCGGGCCAGCTGTGCATCTCCATCGAGCGGCTCTTCGTCCACGCATCGGTGGCCGACGCCTTCCTGGAGCGCTTCACCGCACGCACCCGGGCCCTCAGACTCGGCACCGCCCTCGCCTACGGCGCCGGGATGGGGTCGCTGGCCGGCGAGCGCCAGCTGGAGACCGTCACCCGGCATGTGGCGGACGCCGTCGCCAAGGGCGCCACCGTCCTGACCGGCGGCAAGGCCCGCCCCGACGTCGGCCCGTTCTTCTTCGAGCCGACGGTCCTGGACGGCGTCGAGCCGCCGATGGCCGTGTGCGACGAGGAGACCTTCGGGCCGGTGGTGTCCGTCTACCGCTTCACCGACGAGGACGAGGCGGTCGAGCGCGCCAACGCGACGCCGTACGGCCTCAATTCCAGCGTCTGGACCAGGGACACCCGCCGTGGCGCCCGCATCGCCGCCCGGCTGCACAGCGGCACCGTCAACGTCAACGAGGGCTATGCGCCGGCGTACGGCAGCGTGCGCTCCCCGATGGGCGGCATGAAGGACTCCGGGCTCGGCCGCCGACACGGCTCCGAGGGCATCCTCAAGTACACCGAGGCGCAGACCGTGGCGACGCAGCGGCTGCTGCCGATGGCCCCGTCGCTGGGCATGGACGACGCGGCCTACGCGGCCCTCATGAGCCGCGGTCTGCGCGTGATGAAGACGCTGAGGCTGCGCTGATGGCGGGGGAGCGGACGTCCTCGGGCAACCCCCACCCCGTTCGCGCACAGGACTACGACGTGATCGTGATCGGTTCCGGCTTCGGGGGCGCGGTCGCGGCGCTGCGCCTGGCCGAGAAGGGCTACACGGTCGGCGTCCTGGAGGCGGGCCGCCGCTGGACCCGGGAGTCGCTGCCGAAGAACTCCTGGCACCTGCGGGACTACCTGTGGGTTCCGGCGCTGGGCCTGTACGGGATCCAGCGCATCCACCTGCTCGGGAAGGTGATGGTGCTGGCCGGCGCGGGAGTCGGCGGCGGTTCGCTGAACTACGCCAACACCCTCTACGTCCCGCCGAAGGTCTTCTTCGAGGACCGCCAGTGGGGCCGCATCACCGACTGGCAGGAGGAACTGGCCCCCTACTACGACCAGGCCGAGCGCATGCTCGGCGTGCGGCTCAACCCGACGACGACCCCCGTGGACGTCCACCTCAGGGCGACCGCCGAGCGCATGGGCGTCGGCGACTCCTTCCGCATGGCCCCCGTCGGCGTGTTCTTCGGGGACGGCCGGGACGCCGGCGGGCAGGGGCCGGGCGGCGCCGGGGCCGCGCCCGGCGAGGAGGTCCCCGACCCGTACTTCGGCGGCGCGGGCCCGTCCCGGCGGGCCTGCACGGAGTGCGGGGAGTGCATGACCGGCTGCCGCCACGGCGCCAAGAACACCCTGAACGAGAACTACCTCCACCTCGCCGAGCAGGCGGGCGCCGAGATCCACGCGATGAGCACCGTCACCGCCCTGGCGCCCGGTCCCGGGGGCGGCTACGAGGTCACCGTCGTCCCCACCGACCGCCGCCGCAGGGGCAGGCCGCGCGTACTGCGCGCCGGGCAGGTCGTCGTCGCCGCCGGAACCTACGGCACCCAGACGCTGCTGCACCGCATGCGCGACGAGGGCCGACTGCCGGGCCTGTCCGCCCGGCTCGGCGAGCTGACCCGCACCAACTCCGAGGCGCTGGTGGGCGCGCAGACCGACAGCCGCCGCTACCGCGAGCGCACGGGCGAGCAGCGGGTGGACTTCACGCGCGGTGTGGCGATCACGTCCTCGATCCACCCCGACGAGAACACCCACATGGAGCCGGTGCGCTACGGCAAGGGCTCGAACGCGATGGGCGCCCTGTCGATCCTCCAGGTCCCGCACGGCGGCCGACTGCCGCGCGCACTCGCCTACCTGGCGCACTGCGCGCGCCAACCCGTGCTGCTGCTGCGGTCGCTGTCCAACCGCCGCTGGTCCGAGCGCACCATCATCGGCCTGGTCATGCAGTCCCTGGACAACTCGCTGACCACCTACCGCAGACCCTCGGGCCCGGGGAAGGGCCTGCTCACCGCCCGGCAGGGGCACGGAGCGCCGAACCCCTCCTTCATCCCGCAGGCCGCCGAGGCGGCGCGCCTGCTGGCCGAGGAGATCAACGGCTTCGCGGGCGGCACCGTCGGCGACCTGACGGGCACCCCGCTCACCGCCCACTTCCTGGGCGGGTGTGTGATCGGGGAGGACGCCGGGCACGGCGTGATCGACCCGTACCACCGGCTGTTCGGCCACCCGGGCATCCATGTGGTGGACGGCTCCGCGGTATCCGCCAACCTCGGGGTCAATCCCGCGCTCACCATCACCGCACAGGCCGAGCGCGCCATGTCCCTGTGGCCCAACAAGGGCGACGCCGACCCGCGTCCGCCCCAGGGCGCGCCCTACCGGCGGGTCGCCGCCGTCGAGCCCAGGCACCCGGTCGTCCCCGCGGACGCCTTCGGGGCGCTGCGGCTCCCGGTGCTTCCGGTGCCGCCGGTCCCCCCGAAGGACTGAGTACGGCACGGGCCGCCCCGCCGGGTGCGGCGAGGGGGCCGCACCCCTACGGGATGCGGCCCCCTGGCGGTGCCGGGCGCCGGTCGGCTCAGGCGGCGACGCCGCTCTTGCGACGGCGGACGGTGAAGATCGCGCCCGCGCCGACGACCATGGCGACGCCGCCGACGGTCGCGATGAGCGGCAGCGAGGAGGACGCGCCGGTCTCAGCCAGCGAGCCGATCGGCGTGTCGCCCGAGGGCCTGGTCACCGGGGTCGTGCCGCCGGTCTGCGGCTTGGAGTCGTCCACGTCGCCCGCGTCCGTGCCGGCGGCGAGGATGTCGAACTGGTAGAAGGAGTCGCCGTTGCCGGAGACGACGCAGTCGCCCTCGTCGTTGGCGTACATGCCGATGCTGATGGCGATGCCGAGGCCGGCCGGGGCGGACTTGTCCACCGACAGGCGCAGGTCGAGGGAGAAGGACTCCTTCGGGTCGACGTTGGTCCAGCCGACGTAGCCGGCGCCCTCGTCGGTGTCGTCGAGCGAGATGTCGATCCACTCGCCGCTGTCCGGGTCCTGCCACTGCAGGGTGAGGTGGCCCCCGGAGTGCTCGAAAGTCGCCTTGCTGATCGCGGAGGCGAAGACCCCGAGGTCCACGCGCTTGTAGGACGCGTCGCCCTTGGTGGCGACGTTCAGCTTGAAGCCGTGCCAGCCGCTGCCCGCGACGACCTTCGAGGGCAGCCCGCTGAGGGTGGTCGAGAGGTTCTCGTCGGAGGCCGGCTCGTCCTGGTCGTTGCAGGTGATCGGGCCGTCGCCGGGCTTGGTGCTCATGGAGGGTGAGGGCGGGGAGGAGACGGTGGCCGAGGGTGAGGGCGAGCCCGTGTCCGTGGGCGTGGCCGTGACCGAGGGCGATGCGCTGCTTGTCGCCGTCGTGTCGTCCGAGGGGGTGCCGCTCGGCGTGGAGGTGACGTCGGACGCCGGGTCCGTGCCGGTGGGGGAGCCGGTGCTGTCGCCGGGGGTCCGCTCAGGGGTGGGGGACGTGGTCGAGGACTCCGACGCCGTGGGGGACGCGTCGGCGTGGGCGATGCCGGCACCGAGCAGGGTGGCGGGAACGAGGGCTGCGGAGGCCGCAGCGGCCGCGAGAGTACGGCGGAGCTTCATATGGGGTCCTAGAAACCGGTTGATGGTGACGTACCGGTCAGACCCGTGTGAAGGCCCTGGGGTTGTACGCGTTACCGAGATCGCGGTGTGTGATCCGGCTCACTCGATCGAGGGTCGGAAACCTGCCCACGTGCCGCGAAATGAGTAGTGTGTTCCTCGCAGAGCGGCCGGTCCCGGGCGTCCCCGGAACCGACCGCCACTTTGAGTCGCGACCGGGCTGCTGTCCCCTGCCGTCCGGTCACTGAGCACCGGAGCGAGGTCCCACGGCGCGGCCGCATTGCTTCCACTCGCGCGGGCGCGCCTCATCGCTCCGGTGATACCCCGCCCAGCTGCGTCTGAGCGGTGTCCACGCGTGGTGTTCGACGTCCTTGCTTGCTTCCCTGGCCCGGGGTGGCCGCACCTGGCTGGCACGGACACCGGATTCAACGAAGGCATTCGTGGGCGGTCACGTGCCGTACGGGTGATGCCCCCCGAACGGGTCACGGGCCCGGTGTCCGCGAACGGGTCAGGACCGGCCGCGGCACAGCTCCAGCAGGGTCATGGCGAGTGCGGTGCCGGGCCTCCCCAGCGGATCGCCGTAGCGGCGCAGCACCTCCATCTCGCGGGAGAGGTGCACGCGGCGGCCGCCGGACTCGATGCGGGTGCGCTGGATGCCGGCCGAGACCGTCATCCGCTCCTGCACCAGCGCGATGATCCGCGCGTCGAGGTCGTCGATCCGTTCGCGGGCCTGCGCGATGACGGCGCCGGGGTCGGCGCCCGGGCCGCCGGCGCGGTCGGTGGCGGTGTCACCCGCGTGGTCGGCGGACCGCGGTGCCGCGGGGGTGCTGGTCATGGGGTTCCTCCTCGGGGAACGGGCCCCCGGGCCGCCGGGACGGGAAACGCGAGGCGCCCCGGGCCGTGTGGCCCGGGGCGCCTGGTGACGTCGTGTGCGTTTCCTCGCTCAGACAGCACGACCTCGGCAGCCGGACCAGCCGGTGCCATAGGTAAACGCGAAGCGCGTGCCGTGCAGCATGCCGCACAGTGTGCGCCCTCGGGCCGGGCAAGTAAAGCCGTGAGCGCCGGTAGAATCGGTGGGGACCTCACGTTCGACACCGCCGGAAGGCCCACCGTGGCATCAGCGACCCCAGCCGCCCCCGACACCGTCCTCGTCGTCGACTTCGGGGCGCAGTACGCCCAGCTCATCGCCCGCCGCGTCCGCGAGGCCCGGGTCTACAGCGAGATCGTGCCGAGCACCATGCCGGTCGAGGAGATGCTGGACAAGCGTCCCGCGGCGATCATCCTGTCGGGCGGCCCCTCGTCCGTGTACGCCGAGGGCGCCCCGCGGCTGGACCGCGCGATCTTCGAGGCGGGCATCCCCGTCTTCGGCATGTGCTACGGCTTCCAGTTGATGGCCATCACCCTCGGCGGCACCGTCGACAACACCGGCGCCCGCGAGTACGGCCGTACCCCCCTGCACGTGGGCAAGGCCGGCTCGACGCTCTTCGAGGGCACCCCCGCCGAGCAGTCGGTGTGGATGTCGCACGGCGACACCTGCACCGCCGCCCCGGAGGGTTTCGCCGTCTCGGCCTCCACCGACCTGGTGCCGGTGGCCGCGTTCGAGAACGACGAGAAGAAGCTCTACGGCGTCCAGTACCACCCCGAGGTCCTGCACTCCGACCACGGGCAGCAGGTGCTCGAGCACTTCCTCTACCGCGGCGCGGGCATCGCTCCGAACTGGACCACGCACAACGTGGTCGAGGAGCAGATCGCCGCGATCCGCGCCCAGGTCGGCGACAAGCGCGCCATCTGCGGCCTGTCCGGCGGCGTGGACTCCGCGGTCGCCGCGGCCCTGGTCAACAAGGCCATCGGGGACCGGCTCACCTGCGTGTACGTCGACCACGGCCTGATGCGCAAGGGCGAGTCCGAGCAGGTCGAGAAGGACTTCGTGGCCGCCACCGGCGTCCAGTTGAAGGTCGTCGACGCGCAGGAGCGCTTCCTGACCGCGCTCGCCGGGGTGTCCGACCCGGAGCAGAAGCGCAAGATCATCGGCCGGGAGTTCATCCGGGTCTTCGAGCAGGCCGCGAGCGAGATCGTCGCCGAGGCCGGCGCCCACGGCGAGTCGGTGGAGTTCCTGGTGCAGGGCACCCTCTACCCCGACGTCGTGGAGTCCGGGGGCGGCACCGGCACCGCCAACATCAAGTCCCACCACAACGTGGGCGGCCTCCCCGAGGACCTGCAGTTCCAGCTCGTCGAGCCGCTGCGCAAGCTGTTCAAGGACGAGGTCCGCATGGTCGGACAGGAGCTCGGCCTGCCCGAGGAGATCGTTCAGCGCCAGCCCTTCCCGGGCCCGGGGCTGGGCATCCGCATCGTCGGCGAGGTCACCAAGGAGCGCCTGGACCTGCTCCGTGAGGCCGACGCCATCGCCCGCGAGGAGCTGACCGCCGCCGGTCTCGACCGCGACATCTGGCAGTGCCCTGTGGTGCTGCTCGCGGACGTCCGCTCGGTCGGCGTGCAGGGCGACGGCCGCACCTACGGTCACCCGATCGTGCTGCGCCCGGTCTCCAGCGAGGACGCCATGACCGCGGACTGGTCGCGGCTGCCGTACGAGGTGCTCGCCCGGATCTCCACCCGGATCACCAACGAGGTGGCCGACGTCAACCGCGTCGTGCTGGACGTCACCAGCAAGCCCCCGGGCACCATCGAGTGGGAGTAGCCCCCCGCGCGGGGCAGTAGGGGCGATACCGGGAAGAGCCGGTGTCGCCCCTGTCCGTATCCGGGCCCCGCGGAGCCCCGCGGTGCGGCCCGCGTCGACCGCGCGTGGGGGCGCACTCGCCGCATGTGAGTGATCGGGACGCGATCTGGTCGCCTGGATCAACTACCCGCCCGCTGACGAGCGAACGGCCCGCGAAAAGCAGAGCTTTTCGATTGAACAACGGCCGCTTCGCCTACGTATCCCCTAGGACGCTCCCGGACAATCGGTTCGAGACGTCGACGGCAGGTGCGGTGCGAGAGGCGGACGGCATGAGCGTGACGGGCATAAAGGGCATGAACGGACCGCGGGACCTGGAGCGGTACCCCAGTCAGGGACCGTGGCGGGACACGGCACGGCGCTATGCGCTGCTGCCGCTGCGCATCTTCCTCGGCGTGACCTTCGTCTACGCCGGCTTCGACAAGCTGCTGTCCGACACCTTCTTCAACGACAGCGCCCCCGGCTCCCTCCTGGGCACCCTCAACGCGGTGCGCGGCAGCGCCGCGATCCCGGCCATGGTCGACCTGGCGCTGAAGAACCCGCACGGCTTCGGCTACGCCATCGCCTTCGGCGAGATCGCCGTCGGCATCGGCACGCTGGTCGGCCTGCTCAGCCGGATCGCCGCCCTGGGCGGGGCGCTGATCTCGCTGAGCCTGTGGCTCACCGTCAGCTGGTCCACGCAGCCGTACTACTACGGCAACGACCTCGCCTACCTGATGGCCTGGCTGCCGCTGGTCCTGGCGGGTGCTCCGCTACTGTCCGTCGACGCGATGATCGCCGGACGGCGGGGTCGGGGGCGGCGCGGGCGGGCTTGAGCGCTTGGCGGCGCGCCCCCGCAGCGCCCATGAGGTGACCGAGCCGAGTGCCGCGAGGGTCAGACCCGCGCAGGTCAGGGGCACCGCGGCAGCTGGGGGCAGCGACAACTCCCCGGCGGCGTCGAGCAGGTACACCGCGGCCAGGCCCAGCAGGACCAGTCCGGTCAGCAGCGCCGAGGGCGCGAACGGATGCCGTCTCACGGGGACTGCACCACCTTCACCTGTCCGACGCCCACTTCCACGTCCAGCTCCAGCGTGCCGACGGGCTTTCGCCCGTCCACCGGGGCCAGGGCGACCTTACGGTCCAGCCCGGGCCGGACGTCGATGTCCTGGTCCTTGTCGCCCGGCAGCTTCAGGTCGCCCACCCCCACCTGGACGTGCATCCGCAGCGCGACGTCCTGCGGGATCCGGACCACCAGCTGCCCGGCGCCCACCTGGGCCCGCGTCGAGACGGTGCGTCCGCCCGGCTGGAGCCGCGACAGGTCCAGCGTCGCTCGGCCGGCGCCCAGCTCGTAGGAGTCCCGCACCGTCGCGAGCGTCGTCGGCGTCCAGGTGCGCTGCTGCCAGTCGGTGCCGACCGACGGCGGCAGCGTCGTGGAGCCCACCAGCAGCGCGGCCGTCAGCAGCACCATGACGACGGTGCCGCCGCCGAGCCGCCCCCACCAGGTGCTGACCACGAAGCCCAGGCCGAAGACGGCCAGCGCGGAACCCAGTGCGATCTGCACGCTGGTGGCCAGCGGCTGGGCCGACCAGGACGCGGCCAGGCCCCCCGCCGCCGCGGCCGCCGCCAGGCAGAACACCAGCCCGCCGAGCCAGGCGCCCTCGCGGCGTACCGCCCGGCGCCGCTCCCGCCACTCACGGCGGTCGCGCTCCTCGTCGGCGGGACCGTCGTCCGGTCCCCACAGGTAGCCGCCCGGCCCCGGCGCCGAAGGCGCGTCCTCGACCGCTGTCTCCTTCCACCACGCGGCCGCGGCGGGCTGTGGCGGCGGCTGGGTCGGCGGCGGCGCGACCGGCTGCGCGGGCGCCTCGGTCGCCTGCCGCCGGTGCACCGACCAGTACACGGCGCCGGCGAAGGCCGCCAGCAAGGCCAGTGAGAAGGTCAGGTTCCCGCCGCTGCCCAGCGTCGACAGGAACAGACCGCAGCCGACGAGTGCGACCAGCACCGCCGTCAGCGCCGTCCCCTCGACCCGCCCTGACAGCAGCCGGTGCGCCTCGCTCGCGCTCTCCCCCTCCAGCGGGACGAGCAGCCACGCCAGGCCGTAGGCCACCAGCCCGAGGCCGCCGGTGAGCGCCAGCACGCCGAGTACGATCCGGAAGACCACCGGGTCGATGCCGAAGTACCGTCCCGCGCCCTCGCAGACGCCCGCGATCACCTTCCGCTCGCGGTGGCGCGCCAGCCGCGGGCCCGGTGGCGCGGCGGCCGGCTCCGCCCGTGTGTCCTGCTCCGTCATGGCTCCATGGTGGCGGTCCGCGAGGTGTGCGGGTATCCGGAACGACCCTGACCCCGCATGGGGGCGAACCCTGATACCCCCGGCCCGCGAAACGTGTGACGATCGGGACATGCCAGCCGCCGGACCGCCGACCAGCCCGCCCAACGGCGCGTCGTACTTCGCGCCGCCGGATGCAGCGGGATCCCCGGTCCGCAAGCTCTACCGCAGCTCCGAGGGCCGGGTGATCGGCGGCGTCGCCCGCGGGCTGGCCGGGCACCTCGGACTGCCCGTGGCCTGGGTGCGGGTGGTCTTCGTCGTCCTGGCCACCATCCAGGGCCTCGGCATCCTGCTGTACGCGGTCTTCTGGTTCGTGGTGCCGCTGGGCGTCGGCGGAGTGGTCGAGGCCAAGGAGCCGCGCGACGCCCGTTCCTGGCTCGCCGGGCGCAGGCCCGACCGCGGCCAGGTCGTCGCGCTCGTCGCGCTCGCCATCGGTGTCGGCATCCTGCTGGACAACCTGCACCTCGGCAAGGCCAACGCCTACGTGTGGCCGCTGCTGCTGGTCGGGCTCGGCGTCGCCCTGGTGTGGCGGCAGGCCGACAACGCCCGCCGGGCCCGTTGGGCCGAGCTGAGCCGCCGCAAGAGGCTGCTGCCCTTCGCGCGTGGCGCCGCCGGGGTCATCCTCGTCGGCGTGGGCGTGACCGCGTTCCTCGTCGTACAGGGCTCGGTCAGCCATCTGGGCACCATCCTGCAGGCTGCGCTCGCCGTCCTGGTGGGGGTGGCGCTGATCGCCGGCCCGTACCTCGTGCGCATGGCCCAGGACCTCTCCGCCGAGCGGCTGGCCCGCATCCGCGCGCAGGAGCGCGCCGAGGTCGCCGCGCACGTCCACGACTCCGTGCTGCACACCCTGACCCTCATCCAGCGGCACGCCGAGGACCCGCGCGAGGTGGCCCGGCTGGCCCGCGCGCAGGAGCGGGAGCTGCGGGCCTGGCTCTACCGGCCCGAGGGAAACGGCCGGGAGGACGAACCGGCCGGCCTCGCCGAGGCGGTGCGCCGCGCCGCGGCCGAGGTGGAGGACGCGCACGGCGTCCCCGTCGAGGTGGTGTGCGTCGGTGACTGCCCGCTCGACGAACGCCTGGTGGCGCAGATGCAGGCGGCCCGCGAGGCCATGGTCAACGCCGCCAAGTACGGTGGGGACGAAGCCGTGCAGGTGTACGCGGAGGTCGAGGAGAGCAGGGTCTTCGTGTCGGTCCGCGACCGCGGCCCGGGCTTCGAGCTCGACGACGTGCCGCCGGACAGGATGGGCGTCCGGGAGTCGATCATCGGCAGGATGCGGCGCAACGGCGGCGAGGCGCGGCTGCGCTCCGCACCGGGCGGGGGGACGGAAGTGGAGCTGGAGATGGACAGGGCGCAGGAGCCAGGGAGGCCCTCATGAGCACGGAACGGCGCGCGAGGGTCGTCCTCGTCGACGACCACCGGATGTTCCGCACCGGGGTGCAGGCCGAGATCGGCGAGACCGAGCGGACCGGGGTCGAGGTGGTCGGCGAGGCCGCAGACGTGGACCAGGCGGTCTCCGTGATCACCGCGACGCGACCGGACGTCGTGCTGCTCGACGTCCACCTGCCCGGCGGCGGCGGGGTCGAGGTCCTCAAGCGCTGCGCGGGGCTCATGGGCGACGCCGAACACCCGGTCCGCTTCCTGGCGTTGTCGGTCTCCGACGCAGCCGAGGACGTCATCGGGGTGATCCGCGGCGGCGCCCGCGGCTATGTCACCAAGACCATCACAGGCCCCGACCTGGTCAGCTCGGTCTTCCGGGTCGCCGACGGCGACGCCGTCTTCTCGCCCCGGCTGGCCGGCTTCGTGCTGGACGCCTTCGCCTCCACCGACGCCCCGCCGGTGGACGAGGACCTGGACCGGCTGACCCAGCGCGAGCGCGAGGTGCTGCGGCTGATCGCGCGGGGCTATGCGTACAAAGAGGTCGCCAAGCAGCTGTACATCTCGGTGAAGACGGTCGAGTCGCATGTCTCCGCGGTGCTGAGGAAGTTGCAGCTGAGCAACCGGCACGAGCTCACGCGGTGGGCGACCGCGCGCCGGCTGGTCTGAGCCGGGGCGGCGCGGGTGCCACTCGCGCCGCGTGACGCCGGGGGAGGTGGTCGGCGGGGTGCCGGCTTCTTGCCTCGGGCGGTCGTTTCGTGCCGGATGCCTTCGTGTCCGCCGGCACCTCGGTGGCGGGCGAGGGCCTGGGCCGGGCTGACCCCCTGCGTGAGCCCGCGCCGTGACACCGGGTTGGGCGACCCGGCACGGGTGTCACGCCGGCCGGGTGGCGCCCGCGAAGGGCATCTGGTCGACCGGGGCGAGCTTGACGACGTCTCCGGTCCGGGGGGCGTGGATCATCATGCCGTTGCCCACGTAGAGGCCGACATGGCTGATCCCGGAGTAGAAGAACACCAGGTCGCCGGGCTGCAGTCCGGAGCGGGGGATCCGGGTGCCCGCGTTGATCTGGGTGTACGTCGTGCGTGGCAGGGAGACCCCGGCCGCCCGCCACGCGGCCTGCGTGAAGCCCGAGCAGTCGTACGCAGAGGGCCCGGTGGCGCCCCAGACGTAGGGCAGCCCGAGGGAGCCGTAGGCGAAGGAGACGGCGCGGGCGGCACGCGCGTTGGGGGCCGCGGCGGGCGCCAGACCGGTGCGGGAGGTGGCGCGCCCGGCCCGGGCCGGGTCGGCGGAGCCATGGCCCCCGGAGGAGAGCACCTCGGCGCGCTGGGCGGCGGTCAGCCGGTCGAGCAGTCGCCGCGCGGAGGCCAGGCGCTGTTCCACGGTGCGCTTGTGGCGGGCGAGTTCGGCGCGGCTGCCGCGCAGCTCGTCGATCTCGGCGGCGGCTTCGGCGCGCAACTGCTCGACGCCCCGCCGCTGGGCGGACAGGACGCGCAGCGCGGCGCTCTGGCGGCTGCTCATCCGGTCCAGCATGCCGGCGCGCTCCAGGTAGTCGCCGGGGGAGGAGTCGAGGGCCAGCTGGACTGCGGGGTCGAGGCCGCCGCTGCGGTACTGGGCGGTGGCGAGGGAGCCGAGGCCGTCGCGGGCGTCGCCTAGGCGTTCGGTCCTGCGGGCGAGTTCGTCCTGGAGCCGCTCGATCCGCTCGGTGGCCGTGTCCGCCTTCTCCTTCGCGCCGTTGTACCGCTCGGTGGCCTGCTCGGCCTCCTCGTAGAGCCGGTCCACCTCGGCCCTGGCCTCGTCCGTGGTCAGCCGGGGCTCCGCGTGCCCGGCCTCCCCGAACACCGTCACCGTTGCCGCGCCCGCCAGGGCGAGACCGACGGCGGTGCGCAGGGTCGTGCCTGCGGGTCCGCGTTCCTTGGGCCTTCTGTGCGACGCCACGCGCCGTGACTCCTTCCGGGCTGTTCCGTACACCCCCCGGCGGTCCGGCGGCGGGCGGACGGGGCGCCGTCCGCCGCCGGACCTTCGGCGGGGGCGGCCGTGCCGAGGACGGGGTCCTCACGGCAGTGGGGATCGGCCACCTGGGGCAGGACGCTAAACCGGGACGCCGCGGGGGAGCCGGGGAGTGTGCGGGACTGGTCCGATTCGGCCGCGGACTGCCCGTGGATGACCGCTGTTCGACGGGTGACCTGGTCACTTGCGGTCCGGCCGTGATCGATGCCGCGGAAGAGTCCGACCTCGGTGCGGGGCGCTGCTACGGGCTGGCTAGGGTCCTGAGCCATGGACGTACTCATCAACCTGATCGTCGGCCTGCACATCGTCGGCATCGCCGCCCTTCTCGGCGGCTTCCTCACCCAGATGAAGGCCATGGGCCGCGGCGAGGCCCGTTTCGTGCCGGGCATGCTGCACGGCGCGCTGACCATGCTGGTCACGGGCGCGCTGCTGGTCGGCCTCAACCAGGCCGACGACCAGCCGGTGAACAACATCAAGATCGGTGTGAAGCTCGCGATCCTGGTGGTCGTCCTCGGCCTGGTCTACGTCAAGCGGGACGAGGAGAAGGTGCCGGCGGCGGCCTTCGGCACCGTGGGCGCGCTGACCACCGCCAACATCTTCATCGCGGTGCTGTGGACCTGAGCCCGGCCGCGGCCGGCCGGGCGGGGGCTCAGGCCATCCGGGCGTAACCGTAGATCGGCATCTCCGTGATCGGGGCGATCTTCACCACGCTCCCGGTGTGGGGGGCGTGGATCATCTGGCCGCCGCCGATGTAGAGGCCGACATGGGTGATGTCGGAGTAGAAGAAGACCAGGTCACCGGGTTGCAGCTGGCTCGCGCTCACGCGGCTGCCGAAGTCGACCTGGTCGTAGGTGGTACGGGGGATCTTGACGCCCGCGGCGCCCCAGGCGGCCTGGGTCAGGCCCGAGCAGTCGTAGGAGTTGGGGCCGGTGGCCCCGTACACATAGGGCTTGCCCAGCTGCGCGCGCGCGAACGCGATCGCCGTGGCCGCCTTGGCGGCGTAGCTGCCGGACGCCGGTGGCGTCGAGCCCGTGGATCCGGTGGATCCGGTGGATCCGGTGGAGGAGCCGGCCTCCTTGGCGGCCTTCTCCCTGGCGGCGATCTCCGCGGCCTTCGCGGCCGCCTCCTCCTGGCGCTTCTTCTCCAGCGCCGCCAGCCGTGCCTTCTCCTGGGCGGTGAGGCTGTTCAGCAGCTTCTGCGCCGCGGCGAGCTTCTGTTTGACCGCGGTCTTCTCCGCGTTCAGCCGCTGCTGCGCCTCGGTGAGCTCGTGCAAACTCTCGACGGCCTCGGCGCGCCTGGCCGTCGTCTCGGCCTGTTCGGAGCGGAAGGTCTCCAGCGCGTGCTCCTGCTGTTCGGACAGGCGGTCCATCAGGTGCGCCTGCTCCAGGAACCCCTGGGGGTCGGAAGTGAGCAGGAACGTCGCCGTGCCGTCCAGACCGCCGCTGCGGTACTGCGCCGCGGCGTACTCGCCGATGGTGCGGCGGGCGGCGTTCAGCGTCTCGGTCTTGCGGGCCACCTGGTCCAGCAGCGCGTCGGCGCGTGCGCGCTGCCGCTGTGTCTGCTCCTTGGCGCCGTTGTAGCGCTCGGTGGCGGCCTCAGCCTGGTGGCGGAGCGTGTCGACCTGGGCCTTGACCTCGGTGATCGAGGGCTTGTCCGGTGAGGCGGGGGCCGCGCTCGCGCTTTCGCCGAAGAGGGTGACGGTCGCCAGTGCGGCGGTCGTGAGTCCCACCGCGGCCCGGGGGCCGGGGACGGTCAGCGGATGCGGGCGCGGCTTGCGGTGCGTCGCCAAGTCTGGCGGCTCCTTCCGTGGACCGCCTACCGGGTTAGCTGTCGGGTTCGGGCTTCGGAAGGCCGCCCTACGGTGCGTACGGGCGCACACTGCGCTCGTACGGACCGATTCACCCCAAGGTCGTTCGGGTCCCCGGCTCCGGCGGTCGCCGGACTCAGCGGAGGCGGCCCGTGACGGCACGGTCGCCGCCGCTGGAGCGGACCGCCTGATCCGGCACGGTAGTCACTGCGGGGGCCCCTGGGAACCCTGGTGTTCGAATTGTCCGCAATCATTTCGTGACCTTCACCTTCCCCGGACGGTTCCCGGAGGCTGCGGACCGGGCCCGCGGGGCCGTGTCCGGCGGTCAACGCGCCCAAGGGGGCCGGGCTCGGGCAAGGCGGGCAACGCTGTCCGCCGCACGGCCTAGACTCGGGAGGCGATGAGCAGCCTCTTTGACGACAGCTTCCTGGCCGGCCTCGAACCGAGGGAGGGGGAGCCCCCGCCGCCTCCCGAGGAAGAGCCGGACACGGTCCCCGACGACCTCTTCGAGGGGCGCTTCGACGCGCCCGTCGACCGGGACGCGTACTACCGGGACGGGGCCCCGCGCCCGGCCCTCGATCCGGCCGCGCTGCTCGAGGGGCTCAACGAGCAGCAGCGCGCCGCCGTCGAGCACACCGGTTCCCCGCTGCTCATCGTCGCCGGCGCGGGCTCCGGCAAGACCCGGGTGCTCACCCACCGCATCGCGTACCTGCTGGGCGCCCGCAAGGTGCACCCCGGCCAGATCCTGGCGATCACCTTCACCAACAAGGCGGCCGGGGAGATGAAGGAGCGCGTCGGGCAACTGGTCGGCCCGCGCGCCAATGTGATGTGGGTCTCCACCTTCCACAGCGCGTGCGTCCGCATCCTGCGCCGGGAGTCCAAGCGGCTCGGCTTCACCTCCAGCTTCTCGATCTACGACGCGGCCGACTCCAAGCGCCTGATGGCCCTGGTCTGCCGCGACCTGGACCTGGACCCCAAGCAGTTCCCGCCGAAGTCCTTCAGCGCCAAGGTCTCCAACCTCAAGAACGAGCTCATCGACGAGGAGACCTTCGCCGGCCAGGCCGAGAACGCCTTCGAGAAGAAGCTCGCCGAGGCCTACGCGATGTACCAGTCGCGGCTGCGCGAGGCCAACGCGCTCGACTTCGACGACATCATCATGACCACGGTCAACCTGCTCCAGGCCTTCCCTGACGTGGCCGAGCACTACTGGCGCCGCTTCCGGCACGTCCTCGTCGACGAGTACCAGGACACCAACCACGCCCAGTACACCCTGGTGCGCGAGCTGGTCGGCACCGGGGACGCGGGCGAGGGCGAGGAGCCCGCCGAGCTGTGCGTGGTCGGTGACGCCGACCAGAGCATCTACGCCTTCCGCGGCGCGACCATCCGCAACATCCTCCAGTTCGAGGAGGACTACCCGCAGGCCCGCACCATCCTGCTGGAGCAGAACTACCGCTCCACCCAGAACATCCTGACCGCCGCCAACGCCGTCATCGAGCGCAACGCCTCCCGCCGGCCGAAGAACCTCTGGACCGAAGCCGGGCAGGGCCCGGTCATCACCGGCTATGTCGCCGACCAGGAGCACGACGAGGCGCAGTTCATCGCCGACGAGATCGACCGGCTCACCGACGCCGGGGACGCCCGTCCCGGCGACGTCGCCGTCTTCTACCGGACCAACGCGCAGTCCCGTGTCTTCGAAGAGGTCTTCATCCGCGTCGGCCTGCCCTACAAGGTCGTCGGCGGGGTCCGCTTCTACGAGCGCAAGGAGGTCCGGGACGTCCTGGCCTACCTGCGCGTGCTGGCCAACCCCGAGGACACCGTCCCGCTGCGCCGCATCCTGAACGTGCCCAAGCGCGGCATCGGGGAGCGCGCCGAGGCGATGGTCGACGCTCTCGCCGCGCGCGAGCGCATCTCCTTCGCCGCCGCGCTGCGCCGGGTCGACGAGGCCTTCGGCATGGCCGCCCGCTCGGTCAACGCCGTCAAGCGGTTCAACGAGCTGCTGGAGGAGCTGCGCACGGTCGTGGACTCCGGCGCCGGCCCCGCCACCGTCCTGGAGGCCGTGCTGGAGCGCACGGGCTATCTGGCGGAGCTGCAGGCATCCACCGACCCGCAGGACGAGACCCGCATCGAGAACCTCCAGGAACTCGCCGCGGTGGCCCTGGAGTTCGAGCAGGAGCGCACCGACGAGGAGCCCGGCACGCTCGCCGAGTTCCTGGAGCGCGTCGCGCTGGTCGCCGACTCCGACCAGATCCCGGACGACGACGAGGGCGGCGGCGTCATAACGCTGATGACGCTGCACACCGCCAAGGGCCTGGAGTTCCCCGTGGTCTTCCTGACCGGCATGGAGGACGGGGTCTTCCCGCATATGCGCGCGCTCGGCCAGACCAAGGAGCTGGAGGAGGAGCGGCGGCTCGCCTACGTCGGCATCACCCGGGCGCGGCAGCGGCTGTATGTGACCCGGTCCACCATGCGCAGCGCCTGGGGCCAGCCCTCGTACAACCCGCCCTCGCGCTTTTTGGAGGAGATCCCCGAGCAGCTCATCGAGTGGAAGCGCACCGGCGCCTCCGCGGCGCCCTCCGCCTCGGTGTCGGCGGCGGCCTCGATGCTGTCGCGTTCGCCGTCGAAGGGCGGCCCCTCCGGCTTCGCGACCCGGCGCACCCAGGACCGGCCGGTCATCTCTCTGGCGGTCGGGGACCGGGTCACGCACGACACCTTCGGGCTCGGCACGGTCGTCGCGGTCGACGGCAGCGGGGAGAAGGCCAAGGCCACCATCGACTTCGGAGACGAGCGGCCGAAGGTGCTGCTGCTGCGGTACGCGCCGGTGGAGAGGCTCTAGCGCGCTCGCTCCGGCCGCGTCGGCGTCCGGCGCGGCCGGTGGCGGCGCGCCGCCGGTGCGGACACCGGGCACGGCGGGGACGGGGCTGCGGGCGGGCCGGGGTTCTGCTGCGGGGTGGGACCGGTGCGGGGGGGCGGTGCCGGGGCCGGTGGCCGAAGGCTCAGCGCGGGTCGACCCCGTGCTTGATCAGCCACTGCAGCGGGTCGATGGCGGCCCCGCCGGAGGGACGCACCTCGAAGTGGAGGTGCGGGCCGGTGGAGTTGCCCGAATTGCCGGAGTAGGCGATGACGTCGCCGGCCTTGACCGAGCCCGAGCGGATCTTGGTGCTGCTCAGGTGGCAGTACCAGGTCTCGGTGCCGTCGGGGGCCGTCACCACCGCCATGTTGCCGTAGGCACTGTTCCACTGGGTGCGCACGACGCCGTCGGTCGCGGCCATCACCGGTGTGCCGTAGTTCACCGGGAAGTCGATGCCGGTGTGGACCGACATCCAGTTCACGCCCGCCTGACCGAAGTAGGCGCTCAGACCGTGCTCGCTGACCGGGAGCAGGAACTTGGGGCGCACCTGCTCCTTGAGGGCCGCCTCCGCGGCCTTCTTCGCGCGCTCCAGCGCCTGGCGCTCCTTGAGGTCGATGCGTTCCTGGCTCCGGCTGGCGCGGTCGGTGAAGTCGTCGACGTCCCGGTTGAGCACCGCGAGCTGCTGGTCGAACTTCGTCGTCGGGGCGTTGGTCGCTTCGGGTGCGCCGTCGGCCTGGGTGCGGCTGCTGTCGGGTTCCTCGGTGTTGACGGTGACGGCGGCCGCGCAGGCGACACCCATCACCGCCACGGAGGGGACGGCGACGGTGAGCAGGGCCGAGCGCCGGGCCTGGCGGCGCCTGCGGCTCCCGCCGCCCCCGCCGCTGCGCGGGCGTGGCAGTGCGGCCTGCGCGGCGCCGTCGTCGCTGCCGACCTCCGGCTCCCCGGAGTCGGCGTCGGGGGTGGCGTCGACGGTGTCGTCCGCGGCGGCGCCATAGGCGTCGGTTTCGTGCGGCCCCGGCTCGTGCTGTTCCGGTTCGTACGCCCCGGTGTCGTGGTGCCCGGCTTCGTACGTCCCGGTGTCGTAGTGCCCGGTCTCGTACGCAGCGGTGTCGTAGGTTTCCGCGGCGTAGGCCACGGTCCCGTACTGCGCGGGCTGCTCGTAGGCGGGGGGCTCGGACACGAGGCCATGGGCGGCGTCGGGCTCGCCGTAGGCGGGGTGGAGGGCCGTGTGCTCGTAGTGCGCGTAGTCGTAGGCCGCCGCCGGCTGCGTCTGCGATGGGTCCGGATACCAGGCGCCGGTGTCCGCGCCCGTGTGCTCGCCGTAGCCGGGGGTGCCGGTCGTCTGCTCCGAGGGCCAGTATCCGGTGTCGACGGTGTCGGCGTAGGGGACGGCGGTGTAGGCCCCTGTGCCGTGGGCGGGGTACCTCTGGTGGGAGCCGAAGGGGGGGATGTCATCGGTGTAAGCGGCGCCCATGGACGCGTACGAGGCGTCGGAATGCCCCTCGTACCCGTAGCCGCTGTACTGGGGGGCGTACCCCGCCGGATGACGGTCGTTCACCGCTTCTCTTTCGCCTCGGCAGCAGGAGAATTAGCGGCGACTGTATCCCCCAGCGGGCGACGCCCACAATCTTCGGCGGTGTCCAGGCGTCTTCGGTGCCCCGTGTTCGATGGCCTTTCGATGCTTATGGGGCAAGGCCGTCACGCGGCGTCGACGGCTCCGGACGCCAGTTCCTCGCCGAGCAGCGCCTGCCGGACGCCGGCGGCGATGCCGGCGTGGACGGGCATGGTCAGATGGCCGACCCCCGCGACGTGGACGTTGCGCGCGATCAGGTCGGGATGGTCGAGTCGGGCGGCCTCGACCGGGCTCATGAGCTCGTCCAGATCGCTCCAGAACGCCACGAAGCGGGTGCGGCAACCAGGGGCGGGCTTGGCGAGCTCCTCGATGAGGTCGGAGTGGGGACGCATCTGGCGGACGATCGGGTGCGGGTTCAGCAGCGGCGCGGCCCGGGTGCCGGCGTGCGGGGTGCCCAGGGTGACCACGGTGCGCACCCGCGTGTCGCCGCCCAGGCGCTGGACGTAGTAGCGGGCGATGAGCCCACCGAGGCTGTGGCCCACGATGTCCACCCGGCGGTGCCCCGTCTGCTCGCAGATCTGTTCGACGTGGCGCCCGAGCAGGGCGGCCGCCGTGCGGATGTCGCAGGTCAGTGGCGAGTAGTTGAGCGCCTGGACATGTGGCCATCCGTGCCGCCGCAGCGACCGGCGGAGCATCGCGAACACCGAGCGGTTGTCCACGAAGCCGTGCAGCAGCAGGACCGGGGGATGGCTGCGGCCCACGGTGGGGAGGCGGGGCAGGGCCTCCGACTCGCCGGCCGCCTGCTGCGGCCCGCGTTCCTGGAAGATTCCGGTCGGGTAGAGGAAGACATGACCGGTCAGGATGGCGATCTCGATCGCCGCGGCTCGTACGTAGGCCGCCTGGCGCACCAGACGGTCTCCGACACCGAAAGACAGGACGCCCATGGCCTACCTCCCGTGGGGCACACGGAGACGGCCCTGTCCCCCGTGCGCCGAGAACGCGACGGCCCGCGTCGCCTGCTGAACCTGAGGTCGACGGCGGGCCGAACGCGTTTCCAACGTGAACGTGTCCCATGTGTGATTTCCCCCTCCGGGCGCTTCGTGAAACTGTCCGCACGGGGGATGCTGGCGATAACGTTCGTTCACACATGTGCCCGCTGAGCGCAGCAATCGTGTATGGAGGCAGCGATGGGAGTGTCCGGACCGATCCGTGTGGTGGTCGCCAAACCGGGCCTGGACGGTCACGACCGCGGGGCGAAGGTCATCGCCCGGGCGCTGCGGGACGCCGGCATGGAGGTCATCTACACCGGTCTCCACCAGACGCCCGAGCAGATCGTGGACACCGCGATCCAGGAGGACGCCGACGCGATCGGGCTGTCGATCCTCTCCGGTGCCCACATGACGCTCTTCGCCAAGGTGATCGAGCTGCTCCGCGAGCGTGAGGCGGAGGACATCAAGGTCTTCGGCGGCGGGATCATCCCGGAGGACGACATGGCCCCGCTGCGGGAACTCGGCGTGGCCGCCATCTTCACCCCGGGGACGCCGACGGGCGACGTCGTCGCCTGGGTGAACGACAACATCCGCCATCCGGCCGAGGCCTGATCGCCACCGGCGGCGGTGCGGGCGGCCCCCGTACCGCCGCGGGCCCGCCCTCGGCCGCCGCGTTCAAGCCAGTTCCTCGAGCATCGCGGCCCGCAGGCGCAAGGTGCCGACCAGGCGCTGGAATGCCTCCGCCCAGTACGCCCCGGCGCCCGGTGAGGTGTCCGCGGACTCGGCGGACACCGCGGCCAGCGGGGCCGCGCGGTCGGCCTCCGCCGGGTCCATGCAGCGCTCGGCCAGGCCCATCACCCCGCTGAAGCTCCACGGGTAGCTGCCCGCGTCCCGTGCGATGTCCAGGGCGTCCACCACCGCGGCCCCCAGCGTCCCGGACCAGGGAACGGCGCAGACCGCGAGCATCTGGAATGCCTCCGACAGGCCGTGCGCCGCGATGAAACGGGCTACCCACTCCGCCCGCTCCCTGGCCGGGAGGACCGACAGCAGCCTCGCCGGGTCCCCGACCGGGCTGACCACCGTCGAGGGGGCCGGGGCGGGCCCCAGCAGCGCACGTGCCCAGGCGGTGTCCCCCTGGCGTACCGCCGCCCGGCACCACGCCGCGTGCAGATCCGCCTGCCAGTCGTCGGCGACCGGCAGCGCGATGATCTCCTGCGGTGTCCGGCCGCCGAGCCGCTCGTGCCACACGGCGAGCGGCGCCGCGTCCACCACCTGACCGAACCACCAAGCCCGCTCCCCGCGCCCGGCCGGCGGTATCGCCACCACGCCGTCGCGTTCCATGGCCGGGTCGCATTCGTACGGCGCCTCCACGACGATCCGGCCGCCCGCCGGGTCCCACGCGACGCACGTCCTGGCCCGTGCCGCCATCCGGGCGGCCAGGGCGGAGCCGGGCAGGGCCGACAGCAGTTCGGCGGCGGTGGCCCGCACATTGCGGCTGCGGTCGGTGAGGGCCTGCTCGAGGAACGGCTCGTCCTGTGGCGACAAGCCTTCGCGGAGCGAGTCCAGGAACATCAGGCGGTCCTCGGACCGCTCGGCGGCCCACCCCGAGCGCAGCAGCTCGCGTGCCCGGTCCGGGTCGAGGGCCCGGAGTCCGGCCAGCAGGGCGACCCGTTCGGCGAAGAGGCCCTCCTCCCACAGCGTCCGCACGGCATGCGGGTCGCCGGTGTCCGGCAGGACGCCGGGCGCCCCGGCGCGCAGCGCGAACCGCCAGTCCGCGTTCAGTTCCGCCAGCCACAGCCCGCGCGGCCCCGCCAGCGCCAGGGCGTCCGGCCGCAGGTCGGTGCGCGCGCGGGCGGCGTCCAGCAGCGCGGGCAGCAGATCCGGCGGGGCCGCCCAGCCGCGGGCGCGGGCCTCGGCCAGCCACTGGGGCAGCAACTCGGCGAAGTTGGCGGCGGCGCCGCGCCGGCTTCCCCCGCCGCCTCCGCCCGAGCGGTCCGCCAGGAGCTGGGCGAGGCGCCGCCGCGCCGCCTCGGGCAGCGGTGGGCGCGGATCGTGGGGCGCCGCGGCCGGTCGCGACCTCGCCGTGGCCGGCCGTATGCCGGCGCGGCGCCGCAGGACGGTGTGCGCGGCGCAGTCCAGCAGCTCTGCGGGTGTGCCGCCCCTGCGGTCGGTGCCGAGGAGCGCGGTGCCGACCAGGTCGGCCCACGTCGATGTCGCCCACGTCGATGTCATCGTTCCCCCGTCCTCATGCTCCCCGTCGTCCCCGTCGTCCCGTCGTCCCCGTCGTCCCCGCGCGTGAGCCACCTGTGCGCCACGCCTGCCGCGCGAGCGTCCCCGTGCGTCCGTCTGCGGTGCCGGCCCGGATCACGCCGTGAGCGGCACGGGTTCCGGGTCCGTACCGGCCCAGGCCGTGAACGGCCGGAAGCCCTGGTGACCCAGCTCGCCGAACACCGTCACCGGGCGGCCGCCGGAGACCGCCGCGAGCCGCCACAACCCCGCCCCGGCAGCGGCGCCGCCCACCGTGACCGGGACGGCGTCGCTGCCCTCCGCGTCCGCCACCTGCCATTGCGGCGTGCCCGGTATCGGCACGACACCGCACAGCACGACCGGCCAGGCGTCCAGCCACGGATCGCCGGCCACGGCCTGCCCGTACGCGCCGAGCGCCGCCGCGACGGGGAGGCCCGCCGGCACGCGGCCCGGCAGCGGCCCGCTGTGCCGCGCTCCGAGCGCCGCCCGCAGCGGACGGGCCCCCGGGTGGAAGGCCAGCTCCGCCTCGAGTGACACGCCGACCGGCAGTCCCGCCTCCGGCGCCCTGCCCACCGCCTGGAAGGACAGCAGCAGCGCGATACGGCCGCTGCCCTCCCCGTGCAGCCAGGTCCTGCGGGTGGTGAGACGGTCGTCGGCGGTGTCCTGCCGTGCCAGAACCAGCCAGTGGTCGCGTACCGCCGGCCCGGCGAGGACCTGCGCCGCGTCCACGGTGAAGCCGACCCGGGACCTGATGGTGGCCGCCAGGGGTTCGGGCAGCGCCTCCTGCCGCAGGTACCCCCGGGCCAGCAGGTGCAGCAGCGCGGTCTCCTCCAGCAGCCGCGACGGCCAGTCGCCCCCCGGTGCCGCCGGCGGGCCCAGCCGGCGTACGCGGGAGGCGAGCCCGGGGGCCTGCGCGTCCACCATGCGCGCCGCCGTCTCCTCCCACCGCTGGTACCCCTCGTGGTCCGCGCCCGCCAGGCCGCCCCGCAGCAGATCCGCCAGCCGCCGCTCCAGCTCCGTGGCCCCGGCGGCGACCCGCCGGTCCCGGCGCTCGGCCCGCCTGCGCGCCGCCTCCCGGTCGGCGCCGGACGCCCCGCGCCCGCCCGGCTCCATCCGTTCCGCGGCGACGCCGCGCCCGTCGAGCCGTGCCGTGACCCAGCCGGGCCGGGCGCCCCCGTGCGCGGCCGGCCCGACCTCCCCCCAGGCCCACAGCAGGAGCAGCGCGACCACGTGCTCGCACGGGGCCGTGCTGCCGGGACAGTCGCACCCGAAGGCGGGCCCCGCCGTGTCGGCCACTGCTCGGAACGGCCTGCCGCCGCCCGCGCACAGCCCCCACACCGCTGTGCCCGAACTCCCCGTCCCGGACCAGCGGGCAGCCCTCGCCAGGCCCGTCCCTGCCCGGCGTGTCGACGCGTCGGGCGCGAGCGCGAGGACCTCGTCGGCGGTCCACCGCCGCATCTGCCGTCCACTCGTCCCGTCCATGGCCACGACGTTACGAGCGACCACTGACAACAGCCCCTGACCTGCGCTTCTCTGACGCCGGGACGGGATTGTCAGTGGGGTGCGCGATGGTGGGGACGCGGACGCCCCGCGGGGGGCTGACGGGGCGTCCGCGCCATCTGCTCCATGGGAGAACAGGGGAGAAGCATGTCCGTGGACACCGCACTCCGGCCGCACGCCGAAGACGCGTTCGCCCATGAGCTCAAGGCTCTCGCGGCAGCCGACGACCGGCCGCGCCCGGCGCGGTGGAACCTGTCGCCATGGGCGGTGTCCATGTATCTGCTCGGGGGTACGCTGCCCGACGGCACGGTCGTCACCCCCAAGTACGTGGGACCGCGGCGGATCGTCGAGGTCGCGGTCAGCACGCTCGCCACCGACCGGGCGCTGCTCCTGCTCGGCGTCCCGGGCACTGCCAAGACCTGGGTCTCGGAGCATCTCGCCGCGGCCGTCAGCGGCGACTCCACGCTGCTGGTGCAGGGCACCGCGGGCACCCCGGAGGAGGCGGTCCGCTACGGGTGGAACTACGCCCGGCTGCTGACGGACGGGCCCAGCCGCGAAGCGCTGGTCCCGAGCCCGGTCATGCGGGCGATGGCCGAGGGGCGCGTCGCCCGCGTGGAGGAGCTGACGCGCATCCCCGCGGACATCCAGGACAGCCTCATCACGATCCTCTCCGAGAAGCTCCTGCCGATACCGGAGTTGGGCACCGAGACGCAGGCGGTGCGCGGGTTCAACGTGATCGCGACGGCCAACGACCGGGACCGCGGCGTCAACGAGCTCTCCAGCGCGCTGCGCCGGCGCTTCAACACGGTCGTGCTGCCGCTGCCCGCGACCGTGGAGGAGGAGGTCGACATCGTCAGCCGCCGTGTCGGCCAGCTCGGCGGCTCGCTGGAGCTTCCGGCCGTCGCGGAGGGAGCGGACGAGATCCGGCGGGTGGTCACCGTCTTCCGCGAACTGCGGGGCGGGGTCACCACCGACGGGCGGGTGAAGGTGAAATCCCCCTCCGGCACGCTCTCCACGGCGGAGGCGATCTCCGTGGTCACAGGCGGCCTGGCCCTCGCCGCCCACTTCGGCGACGGTGTGCTGCGCGCGGGGGACGTCGCCGCCGGCATCCTCGGCGCGGTGGTCCGCGACCCGGCCGCCGACCGCGTGATCTGGCAGGAGTATCTGGAGACGGTGGTTCGCGAGCGGGAGGGCTGGAAGGACTTCTACCGGGCCTGCCGCGAGGTGACGCCGTGACCGCCGCGGACGGGGTGACGCTGCTGGGGGTACGGCACCACGGACCCGGGTCGGCCCGCGCCGTGCGGAAGGCGCTGGACGGCATCGACCCCGCAATCGTGCTCGTCGAGGGCCCGCCGGAGGCGGACGCGGTGCTGGAACTCGCCGCCGACCCCGGGATGCGGCCGCCGGTCGCGCTGCTCGCCCATGTCGTGGACGAGCCGTCCCGGGCCGGTTTCTGGCCCTTCGCGGAGTTCTCCCCGGAGTGGGCGGCGATCCGCTGGGCGGCCGGTCGCGGGGTGCCGGTGCGCTTCATCGACCTGCCCGCCGCGCACTCGCTGCTGCTGCGCGACGAGGGGGACACGCCGCAGGGCCGGCACGAGGGACGGGAGGGGGAAGAGGGGGGAGCCGGCGGGGACGAAGCCGGCGGGGGCCCGGGAGCCGGGGGAGCCGAGGGGGCGGCCGGGCACGTCGACCCGCTCGCCGTCCTGGCGCGGACGGCCGGCCACGACGATCCGGAGCGCTGGTGGGAGGACGCCGTCGAGCACCGCGGCCGGGGCACGCGGGAGGGGACGGGTGACCCGCAGGCCGTGTTCGAGGCGCTCGCCGATGCCATGGGCGCGTTGCGGGAGGCATACGGCGACGGGGGACACCCGCAGGACGCGCTCCGCGAGGCCCATATGCGCCTGCGGATACGGGAGGCGCGCCGTGGGCACGAGCGGGTGGCCGTGGTGTGCGGGGCCTGGCACGTGCCCGCGCTCGCCCGGGCGGGCGGGGTCACCGCGGACCGGGCACTGCTCAAGGGCCTGCCCAAGGCGAAGGTGGAGGTCACCTGGGTGCCCTGGACGCACCGCAGGCTCTCCCGGGCCAGTGGCTACGGCGCCGGCATCGACTCCCCAGGCTGGTACCGCCACCTGTTCACCTCGCCCGACCGTCCCGTCGAGCGGTGGATGACCAAGGTCGCCGACCTGCTGCGCGCGGAGGACCTCCCGGTCTCCTCCGCGCACGTCATCGAAGCCGTACGACTTGCCGACGCCCTCGCGGCCCTGCGCGGCCGCCCCCTGCCCGGGCTCGGCGAGACCACGGACGCGGTGCGGGCGGTGATGTGCGACGGATCGGACGTCCCGCTGGCCCTCATCCGGGACCGGCTGGTGGTCGGCGACGTGCTGGGCGAAGTCCCCGAGGGCGCCCCGGCGGTGCCCCTCGCCCGTGACCTGGCACGCGAGCAGCGCAGGCTGCGGATGAAGCCTGCGGCCCCGGAGAAGGAGGTGGACCTGGACCTGCGCAAGGACATCGACGCCGGACGCAGCCGCCTGCTGCACCGGCTGCGGTTGCTCGGCATCGGCTGGGGGGAGCCGGTCCGCTCGCGCACCGCCGCCACCGGCACCTTTCGGGAGAGCTGGAGGCTGCGCTGGGAGCCGGAGCTCGCGGTGGCGGTCGCGGAGGCCGGGGTGTGGGGCACCACGGTGGAGTCCGCGGCCACCGCCCGGGCCGAGGACGCGGCGGTGAACGCGCCGGCTCTGGCCGAGGTGACGGGTCTGGCCGAGCACTGCCTGCTCGCGGGGCTGCCGGACGCCCTGCCGACGGTGATGCGGGTGCTCGCCGACCGCGCCGCACTCGACGTGGACGTCGCTCACCTCGCGCAGGCCCTGCCGGCGCTCGTCCGCTCCCTCCGCTACGGCGACGTGCGGGGCACGGACGCGAAGGCGTTGCGCGAGGTCGCCGCAGGACTGGCGGAGCGTATCTGCGTCGGGCTCCCGCCCGCCTGCGCGGGCCTCGACGCGGACGGTGCCACCGAGATGCGCGGCCATGTCGCGCGGGTGCAGCAGGCGCTGGCCCTGTTCGGGGACGACGCGCTGCGTGTGCGCTGGGCGGGCGCGCTGCGGAAGCTGGCCGTGCGGGACCGCGGCATACCGGGGCTGCTGCGGGGCGGCGCCGCACGTCTGCTCCTCGACGACGCGCGCCTGGATCCCGGCGAGGCGGCCCGGCTGATGGGAATGGCCCTGTCACGAGGCACGGAGCCCCAGGAGGCGGCCGCCTGGGTGGAGGGCTTCCTCGCCGGGGGCAGCGGGATGCTGCTGGTCCACGACGAGCGACTGCTCGCGCTGGTCGACGGCTGGCTGAAGGCGGTGCCGGCGGCCGCCTTCGACGACGTGCTGCCGCTGCTGCGGCGCACCTTCGGCGGCTTCGACCCGGGGGTGCGGCGCACGGTGGGGGAGTTGGTACGGCGAGGTCCGCGCGGCGCCGCAGCGGGTGGGGACGCCACGCGGGAGGGCCTGCCGGGCTTCGCCGCGGAGATCGACGAGGAACGGGCGGAAGCGGCGCTCGCCGTGGTGCGGCTGCTGCTCGGCACCGGTGGAGAGGGCGGAGGTCGGGACGTATGACCGACACGGGCAGCACCACCCCGGGCGAAGGCGCGGGTCCGGCCGCGGACTCGGCCCCTGTCCCGGGCCCGGGAGGTGTCATGGACGCCGACGAGCGGCTGCGCCGCTGGCGGATGGTGCTGGGCGGCGGCCCCGCCGACGGCACGGGGAGGCGCCTCACCGGCCGGGACGCGGCGATGGACCAGTCGCTGGAGGCGCTGTACGGCACCGCCCCGCGCGGTGCCGCCGGGCCGCCGTCTGCGCGGAACGCCGGGCTGGGCGGCTCGGCGCCCCAGGTCGCGCGCTGGCTCGGGGACATCCGCCGGTACTTCCCCAGCAGCGTCGTGCAGGTGATGCAGCGCGACGCCATCGACAGGCTCGGGCTGTCGGCGCTGCTGCTGGAACCGGAGTTGCTGGAGGAGGTCGAGGCCGACGTGCACCTGGTCGGCACGCTGCTCGCGTTGCACAAGGCGATGCCCGCGGCGACGAAGGAGACGGCGCGGGCGGTCGTCCGCAAGGTCGTGGAGGACCTGGAGCGGCGTCTGGCGACCCGGACCCGGGCAGCCCTCGCCGGCGCGCTGGACCGTTCCGCCCGGGTGGACCGCCCCCGCCACCGGGACATCGACTGGGACCGCACGATCCGCGCCAACCTCCGCCACTATCTGCCCGAGCACGGCACGGTCGTGCCCGAGCGGCTGATCGGCCACGGCCGCGCCTCGCGCGCGGTGCGGAAGGACGTCGTCCTGTGCGTCGACCAGTCGGGCTCGATGGCGGCGTCCGTCGTCTACGCGTCCGTCTTCGGCGCCGTGCTCGCCTCCCTGCGCGCCGTCGACACCCGGATCGTCGTCTTCGACACGGCGGTCGCCGACCTGACGGGTCATCTGCACGACCCCGTGGACGTACTGTTCGGCACCCGGCTCGGCGGCGGCACCGACATCAACCGGGCGCTGGCCTACTGCCAGTCCCTGGTCAGCAGGCCCGCCGAGACCGTGGTCGTCCTGATCAGCGACCTCCACGAGGGCGGCATACGCGACGAGATGCTCAAGCGGGTCGCCGCGATGAAGGCGTCCGGTGTGCAGTTCGTGGCGCTGCTGGCGCTGTCGGACGAGGGCGCGCCCTCCTACGACCGCGAGCACGCGGCGGCGCTCGCGGCGCTCGGGGTACCCGCGTTCGCCTGCACCCCGGACCATTTCCCCGAGGTCATGGCGGCCGCCATCGAGAAGCGGCCGCTCCCCGTGCCCTGACCCACCACATCGGGTGACGCCAGGGCCGGGCGGCCGGCGGCGGCCCGGTCGCCCACGGTGAGCGGCTCCGCCGCGACGGCCGGCGCAGAGCGGGCCGCCGCCCACGTCAGCCGCCGTCCGCCGGTGTACGGGCGAGCCGGGGACGGCGGCTGCTCTGTGACCGTTCTCACCGCTCCGGCATCACCTCCGATTTACCCGTGCCGCCCGCGCGGCGATAACCTGCGAGACGGACATGCCGCGTGCTCGGCCGACGTGTGCGCCCCCCGTACGACCGACCGTATGGTTCGTTACGAAGACGTCAGCGACGACCGCCCCCGGCACGCACGCAGACAACGAACCCGCGATTACCAAGGACGGACGCGCGTGGACCTGTTCGAGTACCAGGCGAGGGACCTCTTCGCCAAGCACGGTGTACCGGTGCTGGCCGGTGAAGTCATCGACACGCCTGAGGCGGCGCGCGAGGTCGCGGAGCGGCTCGGCGGCAAGGCCGTCGTCAAGGCCCAGGTGAAGACCGGTGGCCGCGGCAAGGCCGGCGGTGTGAAGGTGGCGTCGGACCCCGAGGACGCGGTGGCGAAGGCCGGGCAGATCCTCGGCATGGACATCAAGGGCCACACGGTCCACAAGGTGATGCTGGCCGAGCTGGCCCCGGAGATCGCCTCCGAGTACTACGTCTCCTTCCTTCTCGACCGCGCCAACCGGACCTTCCTGGCGATCGCGTCGGTCGAGGGCGGCATGGAGATCGAGGAGGTCGCGGCCACCAACCCCGCGGCCGTCGCCCAGATCCCGGTGGACGCCATCGAGGGTGTGACCCCGGCGAAGGCCCGCGAGATCGTCGAGGCGGCCGCCTTCCCGGCCGACGTCGCCGACCAGGTCGCCGAGATCCTGCAGACCCTGTGGAAGACCTTCGTCTCCGAGGACGCGCTCCTCGTCGAGGTCAACCCGCTCGCCAAGGTCGCCGACGGCCGGGTCATCGCGCTCGACGGCAAGGTCTCCCTCGACGAGAACGCCGACTTCCGCCAGCCGGAGCACGAGGCGCTCGTCGACCACGCCGCCGCCAACCCGCTGGAGGCCGCGGCCAAGGCCAAGGGCCTCAACTACGTCAAGCTCGACGGCGAGGTCGGCATCATCGGCAACGGCGCGGGTCTCGTCATGAGCACCCTGGACGTCGTCGCCTACGCCGGCGAGAACCACGGCAACGTCAAGCCCGCCAACTTCCTCGACATCGGCGGTGGCGCCTCCGCCGAGGTCATGGCGAACGGCCTCGAGATCATCCTGGGCGACCCGGACGTCAAGTCCGTGTTCGTCAACGTCTTCGGCGGCATCACCGCCTGCGACGCGGTCGCCAACGGCATCGTTCAGGCCCTGGAGCTGCTGAAGTCCAAGGGCGAAGAGGTCACCAAGCCGCTCGTCGTCCGCCTGGACGGCAACAACGCGGAGCTGGGTCGGCAGATCCTGACCGACGCCAACCACCCGCTGGTCGAGCAGGTCGACACCATGGACGGCGCCGCGGAGCGCGCCGCCGAGCTGGCTGCGAAGTAAGGGACAGGTCACCACATCATGGCTATCTTCCTGACCAAGGAGAGCAAGGTCATCGTCCAGGGGATGACCGGTTCCGAGGGCACCAAGCACACCCGGCGCATGCTCGCCTCGGGCACCAACATCGTCGGCGGCGTGAACCCGCGCAAGGCCGGCACGAGCGTGGACTTCGACGGCACCGAGGTGCCCGTCTTCGGCTCGGTCGCCGAGGCCATGGAGCAGACCGGTGCCGACGTCACCGTCATCTTCGTCCCGCCGAAGTTCGCCAAGGACGCGGTCATCGAGGCCATCGACGCGGGCATCCCGCTGGCGGTCGTGATCACCGAGGGCATCGCGGTCCACGACACCGCCGCCTTCTGGGCCTACGCCGGCAGCAAGGGCAACAAGACCCGGATCATCGGCCCCAACTGCCCGGGCCTGATCACCCCCGGCCAGTCCAACGCGGGCATCATCCCGGCGGACATCACCACCTCCGGCCGCATCGGCCTGGTGTCGAAGTCCGGCACGCTGACCTACCAGATGATGTACGAGCTCAGCGACATCGGCTTCTCCTCGGCGGTCGGCATCGGCGGTGACCCGATCATCGGCACCACCCACATCGACGCGCTGAAGGCGTTCCAGGACGACCCCGACACCGACCTGATCGTCATGATCGGCGAGATCGGCGGCGACGCCGAGGAGCGTGCCGCGGCCTTCATCGCCGAGCACGTCACCAAGCCGGTCGTCGGCTACGTCGCGGGCTTCACCGCGCCCGAGGGCAAGACCATGGGCCACGCCGGCGCCATCGTCTCCGGCTCCTCCGGCACCGCCCAGGCGAAGAAGGAGGCCCTCGAGGCCGCCGGCGTCAAGGTCGGCAAGACCCCGTCGGAGACGGCCCGCCTCGCGCGCGCCATCCTCCAGGGCTGATCACGCAGGCTGACTCACGCCTTCCTGCGCAGGCACGGCCGGGTCGCTGTCGGCCCCGACACGTTCGCTGAGCGGACCGAAGACCAGCCCGACCGCAGTCACCAGCGCGATCAGCACCGTCGCCACCACGGCGCCCACCGTGCGGATGCGCAGCCACTGCTCGCTGAGCTGGCGCACCATGGCCGCCGGGTACTCCGCCTCAGGCTGCTCGTCCAGCAGGTCGCCCAGCCGGACCGCAGCCCCCTCGCCCAGGGCCTCGCGCCCCCGGACGATGCGCCGCCTGGTCATCGAGGTGGTGGCCATGCTCTCCGCCGCCGTCCGCAGCAGGCTCAGCCCCAGACCGTCGTGGAGCAGCACGGCGTGCCGGGTACCGGGCGACAGCCGCTGGAACGCGCTGCGCTCCCGCGGCGGGGTGCGGTACCAGGGCAGCAGTTGCTGCCAGGGCGCGAGGGCGTGGTGGTGCGCCTCCGCGCGGATCCATCCGGCCGGGTCGGGGTCGACGGCGACCTCGGGCCACCGCTGCCACGCCTGGTCGAAGGCGCGGTGCACGGCGTGCCGGGCCAGCCGCGTGCTGCCGGTGAGCAGCTCGACCTGGCGGAGCAGGGCGGGGGCGTCGCGGGTGTAGAGAAGATCGAAGGCGGCCTGAGCGGCCTCGGCGATCCGTTCGGCTTCGATTGCCGGGTTGCCGGAGGCCGGATCACGCGGTCCGTCGGCCGCCGCGGGTTCCGGCCGCCGCACGGACGCGGCGGACTTCCCCTGAGCGGCGGCCTGCGCGGCCTGCGCGGCCTGGGGGTTCGGGGCGTTCCCGGCCTGCACCGGCTGGTGGCGCCTTCGCTTCCTGACGGCCTTCGCGGCCTTCGCCGTGGGTGTGCGGCTCATGCGATCGACCACTCGGATCGAATGAAGAAACGCATAGCGCCATATTCTGCGACACGGCGGGCATTCGCACGCTGCCACGACGAAAAGGGATGTTCTTGGCAGCATGACATCCGTGAGTGCCACCAGCGCCCTGCGTCACGCCGTGCACCGGATCAAGGCCGCCCACTCGGCCCTGCGCACCTCCGAATCCGCCCCCGCCTTCACCGGCGGCGTGGTCGCCGCGGGCCTTGGCCTGGGCGGCTTCGCCATGCTCGTGGTCGCGCTGTGGGTCGTCTCCCCGTTCCCGGACAGCGGGCTGGACGGCGCTCTGCACGTCGCCGCGGACTGCTGGCTGCTCGCCCACGGAAGCGGCCTCGTGCGCACCGAGACGCTGTCCGGGACCGCCGCGCCCATCGGCGTCACACCGCTGCTGCCGATGGTGTTCCCGGTGTGGCTGCTGTTCCGGGCGGGTGCGGACGCCGTCGCGCCCGCCTCGGACGGCAGGGCCGCGCGCTCCGCCGTCGCATGGCTGATCGGCGGCTACCTCGCGGTGGGCGCCGGGGTGGTCCTCTACACCTCGTACGGGCCGGTGCGCAGCGACGCCCTCGCCGCCGGGCTGCACCTGCCCGTCGTCGCCGCCCTCGCCGCGGGCGCCGGGGCCTGGGCGGCGCGGGGACGGCCGCGGATCCCGCCGCCCGCCTGGCTGTCCCGGGCCCCCGTGTCCGTGTCGGTGCCGCTGCGGGACGCCGTGGCCGTGCTGCGGTCGGCGGGGGCGGGCGTCTGCGTGCTGGTCGCGGGGGGCGCGGCACTCACGGCGGTGACCGTGGCCCTGCACCCGGGCGCCGCGGGCGCGTCCTTCACACGGCTGAGCGAAGCGCTGTCCGGGCGGCTGGCGGTGCTCGCGGTGGCGGTGGCGCTGATCCCGAACGCCGCCGTATGGGGCGCGGCCTACGCGCTGGGCCCCGGTTTCGCGCTGGGCACCCAGGCCGCGGTGCGTCCGGCCGGGGTTCTGGGTGAGCCGGTGCTGCCGGACTTCCCACTGCTCGCGGCGCTCCCGCAGCCCGGGTCGGGTACGTCGCTGACCTTGGTGGCGCTGGTCGTTCCGGTGCTCGCCGGGGTCGCGGTGGGGGTGCTGGCCGTCGGCCGGCGGGAGCCGTGCGGCCTGGGGCGCACCGCCGCACACGCCGCCCTGGGCGGGCTGACGTGCGGATTCGCCATGGCACTGCTCACCGGGTTCGCGGCGGGACCGCTGGGCACCGGGGCCCTGGAGGACTTCGGGCCGTCCTGGTGGCTCACCGGCGCCGCCGCGGCCGGATGGACGGCGGCCGCCGGCACGCCGACGGCGCTGGTGGTGCGCTGGGTCCGACTGCGCCGCGCGGCTGCCTCGGCGGAGTACGACCAGGGAGAGGGGCACCAGGGACACCAGGCGGAGGAAGGCCCGGTGGACGGCCGCCTGGAGGAGGCGCCCGCCACGGCGGGCGGCGCGACCGCCGACGCCGCCCCGTCGGAGGTCTGATCCTCCGCCCGGGGCCGACGCGGCAGCGCGTCCGCTGCCGCGCGTCAGGGCGTGTTGAGCACGTCGCGCAGCGGGGTCGGCAGCAGCTTCTCGCAGGCGTCGCGCGACGAGGAGGTCAGCGCGTCACGGGTGCAGGCGTAGTAGTCCTGGTAGACCACCTGCGTCGTGAAGCTCACCGCCACGACGCAGAGGGCGAGCCCGCCCATGATCAGTCCGCCGAGCGCGGCCGGGCGCTGCGGTTTGCTGCGGGGGTCGGCGGGCCGCGGCGCCGGCGGGACGGCCCCTCCCTCGGCGAGCAGGGCGGCCGCCTCGGCACGGGCCTTCGCCCGCTCCTCGGGCTTCATCCGCAAGGCGTTGACGCCCCAGTACAAGGCGAGGGCGCCCAGCAGCAGACCCACATACGTCCAGCCGAGGAAGAGCGAGAAGAAGAGCCCCCACATGCCGCAGATCATGGCGTAGCGGGCCCGCCGCTGGGCCGGGTCCGTGGGGTCGAAGCGAGGGGCGTCAGGGCGCTGCCCGCCGTAGCCGCCGCCGGGGCGGTCGCCGTAGCCGCTGTCCTGGCGGCCGGGCTGCCGCTCGCTCCACCCGCTGCCCCACGCCGGGGGCGGCGGGGGAGGAGAGGGCGGTGTCGGCGGCTCGTCCCCCGAGTCGGAGGGCTGCTGCGGCGTACGCGGCTCCCAGGGCTGCTCGGGCGCGTTCTCCGGCGGCGGGGCGAACGGGTTGTCCCGCTCCTGGCCTCGGCCACTGCTCATGTTTGCCTGGGTCATCCCCTTGCCGTCGACTCCTCGAGTTGTCGGACGCGTCACTTCGCCGTTTCACCCCAGACGCTACCGCCCGCGTGCTCCCCCGTCCCGTGGGGGCGGGTGGGTGTGCCGGTATCGTTGCTGACGGTCGACGGCCTCGTAGAGTTCCCCGGAGTTCGGGCGATCTTCGAGTCGTACGATCCTCCAAAGCGCCGGATCCCCGAGAGATGACCCGCAGTGGCCGCAGTCTTTCCGCCCCTTTCCCGTCCCGCCCGACTCGTCGTGCTCGTCTCCGGTTCGGGCACGAACCTCCAGGCGCTGCTCGACGCGGGTCTGCACGTCGTCGCCGTGGGCGCCGACCGGTCCGGCATCGCCGGGCTCGAGCGCGCCGAGCGCGCCGGAGTGCCGACGTTCGTCTGCCGGGTGGCCGACCACGGCGACCGCGACGCCTGGGATGCCGCGCTGACCGGGGCGGTGGCCGCGTACGAGCCCGACCTGGTCGTCTCTGCGGGGTTCATGAAGATCGTGGGCAAGGAGTTCCTCGCCCGGTTCGGCGGGCGCTTCGTCAACACCCACCCGGCGCTGCTGCCCAGCTTCCCGGGCGCCCACGGGGTGCGCGACGCCCTCGCCTACGGCGTGAAGGTCACCGGCTGCACCGTCCACTTCGTCGACGACGGCGTCGACACCGGCCCGATCATCGCCCAGGGGGCGGTCGAGGTCCGGCAGGACGACACGGAGGAAGCGCTCCACGAGCGCATCAAGGAAGTCGAGCGCACGCTGCTCGTCGACGTCGTGGGGCGGTTGTCCCGCGACGGCTATCGCATTGAGGGACGAAAGGTTCTGTTGCCGTGAGTACCAAGCGGGAGATCCGTCGCGCACTGGTCAGCGTCTATGACAAGACCGGTCTGGAGGAGCTTGCCCGCGGCCTGCACGAGGCGGGCGTCCAGCTGGTCTCCACCGGCTCGACGGCCGGGCGGATCGCCGCCGCCGGGGTGCCGGTCACCAAGGTCGAGGAGCTGACCGGGTTCCCCGAGTGCCTGGACGGCCGGGTCAAGACCCTGCACCCGAAGGTGCACGCCGGCATCCTCGCCGACCTGCGGCTGGAGGACCACCGCCGGCAGCTGGAGGAGCTGGGCGTCGAGCCCTTCGACCTGGTCGTGGTCAACCTCTACCCGTTCCGTGAGACGGTCGCCTCCGGCGCCTCGGAGGACGAGTGCGTCGAGCAGATCGACATCGGCGGCCCCTCGATGGTCCGCGCCGCCGCCAAGAACCACCCGTCGGTGGCCGTGGTGACCAGCCCCGAGCGGTATGCGGACGTGCTCGCCGCCGTCCGTGAGGGCGGCTTCGACCTCAACACCCGCAAGCGCTTGGCGGCCGAGGCGTTCCAGCACACCGCCGCCTACGACGTCGCGGTGGCGAGCTGGTTCGCGAGTTCGTACGCCCCCGCCGACGACAGCTCCTTCCCGGACTTCCTGGGCGCCACCTACGAGCGCAAGAACGTGCTGCGCTACGGCGAGAACCCGCACCAGGCCGCCGCGCTCTACACCGACGGCAGCACGGGCCTGGCGGCTGCCGAGCAGCTGCACGGCAAGGAGATGTCCTACAACAACTACGTCGACACCGAGGCCGCGCGCCGTGCGGCGTACGACCACGACGAGCCCTGCGTCGCGATCATCAAGCACGCCAACCCGTGCGGCATCGCGGTGGGCGACGACGTCGCGCAGGCGCACCGCAGGGCGCACGCCTGCGACCCGCTGTCGGCCTTCGGCGGCGTCATCGCCGTCAACCGGCCGGTGAGCGTGGAGATGGCGGAGCAGGTCGCCGAGATCTTCACCGAGGTCATCGTGGCGCCGGACTTCGAGGAAGGCGCGGTCGAGGTCCTCGCCCGCAAGAAGAACATCCGCGTGCTGCGCTGTCCCGAGGCGCCCGCCGCGCAGACGGAGTTCCGTCCCGTCGAGGGCGGGCTGCTGCTGCAGGTCAAGGACCGCCTCCAGGCCGCGGGCGACGACCCGGCCACCTGGACGCTGGCCACCGGCGAGCCGCTGACCGACGCTGAGCTCGCCGACCTGGCGTTCGCCTGGCGGGCCTGCCGCGCGGTGAAGTCCAACGCCATCCTGCTGGCCAAGGACGGCGCGACGGTCGGCGTCGGCATGGGCCAGGTCAACCGCGTCGACTCCGCCAGGCTCGCGGTGCAGCGGGCCGGCGAGGAGCGCGCGGCGGGCTCCTACGCCGCCTCCGACGCCTTCTTCCCCTTCCCCGACGGGCTGGAGGTGCTCACGGGCGCGGGCGTCAAGGCCGTCGTGCAGCCTGGTGGTTCGGTGCGTGACGAGGCCGTGGTAGAGGCGGCCCGCAAGGCCGGCGTGACCATGTACCTGACCGGGACGCGGCACTTCTTCCACTGACACCGACCGGCCGCAGCGCCGGAACGCCGAAGGCCCCCGCCGGGGCTTGGGTTCCAACGGTCCTCGCAACACCCGCGATCTGCGGGAGTTGCGAGGACCGCGGCCGTTGAGCGGGATGATCTTGCGGGGTTGGGGGAGCGTTTCCCAGCTTGGCTGGATGCCGTGGGGAACGTGACCATGGCGGCGCGTGGGCTGGGGTGAACCGCAACACCGACCAAGTGGCGTTGCGACGGCCCCTTGACCCCAAGCTGCGCGGGGGCCTTCGGCGTACGGACTGCGGCAGGTCAGTACCGCGGGCGCTTGAACCAGGCCGCCGTCTCGGACTGCGCCGCGCAGACGATCAGCACCACGCACAGCACTACCGGAAGAAGCAGCACGAAGGCGCCGGTGGGCATGGCGGCGACACAGCTCGGTGCGAACAGCGCGCCGATCAGGATGGAGCCGACACGGGTGCCGCTACCGCCCGTCCGGTACCTGGCGCCCAGGGCGAACGACAGGACGGCGAACGCCAGGAAGAGGACTCCCAGAGCGCAGACCAGCCAGATGGGCAGCATGTTCACCGAGTCGCTGCCATCCGCGATCTTCAGGGTGACGGCTGCGACCAGCAGCGACAACCCGGCCAGGACCTGCATCACGCCAAGCGCGAAGAGCATCGCCCGGGCCGCCTTCGCCGACGACGGCATGACCGCGGGCCCGCCGGGATAGGCCGGGAACGGCACCTGCAGCGGCTGCTGCGGGTATCCGTACGGCTGCTGCCACTGCGGCTGGGACTGCGCCGGGTAGCCGTGGCCCGGCGGGGCCGGGGGCTGCTGCGGGTATCCGTACGGCCGCTGCGGTTGCTGCCGGCCGTACGGGTTGCCGGGGCCTGGCGGATGGCTCACTGGTGACTTCCTTCGTGATGACGGGACCGGCGACGGGGGCTCCTCGCGCCCGGCCTACCGGGTGCGGACGACGACCGAGTTGAGGATCTTGTCGGCGAAGGTCTGCTTCTTGTCGTCCCACAGCGGCCACAGGTAGCCGATGTAGCAGGCGGCGCCGTCCAGACCGTGGCACAGCCGGCGGACGAAGGCCATGCCGAAGCCCAGCGGACGGCCGTCCAGCTCCCGCAACACGGAGATGCCGAGGGCCTTCTTGCCCGGCGTCTGGCCGGTCGTGCCCTCGCGGTAGCACAGGAACAGGCCGCCGATCAGGGACAGCAGGAGGCCGACGCCGATCAGGGCGAGGGCGCTGCCCGGGATCTCGGGGGCGTCGCAGGGTCCGGTGGTCGCGCTGCAGCGGTCGGCCTCGTCGATCACCGCGGCGAGGAACTGGCCGTAGCCGATGCCGACGAGGACCATCGGGACGAGCCCGGCGAGCAGGAAGTCGATCAGCGTCGCCCCCACGCGGGCGCCCCAGCCGGCGTACGGCGGCATGCCCGGGACAGGGCCGGTGGGGCCTGCCGGATGGCCGTACCCGTAGCCGTAGCCGTACGGGCCCTGGGCCTGCGGCGGTACGGTGCCGTAGGGCGGCGGGGGCTGCGTCGGGTAGCCGTGAACGGGCTGGGCCGGGGGCTGCGGGTAGGCGTAAGGCGGCTGCTGCGGCTGCTGCGGGGGTTGCTGGTCGTACGGATTGCCGGGCCCGGGTGGGTAGCTCACGGTGGCCTCTTTTTTCGAGCGGATGGAGACGGGGGACGGCCACATCGTCCTGGGCGGCGTCAACCGCTGTCCAGCGTTGGTGTGCGGACCTGAGAAGATGGGTGTATGACCGCCCAGATTCTCGATGGCAAGGCCACTGCGGCCGCGATCAAGTCCGAACTGTCGACCCGCGTGCAGGCGCTCAAGGAGCGGGGTGTCACCCCGGGGCTGGGCACGCTGCTGGTCGGCGACGACCCGGGCAGCCGCTGGTACGTCGCGGGCAAGCACCGCGACTGCGCGGAGGTCGGCATCGCCTCCATCCAGCGCGAGCTGCCGGAGACCGCCACCCAGGAGGAGATCGAGGCGGTCGTCCGCGAACTGAACGAGAACCCGTCCTGCACCGGCTACATCGTCCAGCTGCCCCTGCCCAAGGGGATCGACACCAACCGCGTCCTGGAGCTGATGGACCCGGCCAAGGACGCCGACGGACTGCACCCGACCAACCTCGGGCGGCTGGTGCTGGGCGAGCGCGGCCCGCTGCCCTGCACCCCCAACGGCATCGTCGAGCTGCTGCGGCGCCACGGCGTCGAGATCAACGGCGCGCACGTCGCGGTGGTCGGCCGCGGTGTCACCGTCGGCCGCTCGATCGGGCTGCTGCTGACCCGCAAGTCGGAGAACGCCACCGTCACCCTCTGCCACACCGGTACCCGCGACCTGTCCGCCCAGCTGCGCCAGGCCGACATCATCGTGGCCGCCGCGGGTGTGCCGCACCTGGTGAAGCCGGAGGACGTACGGTCGGGCGCCGCCGTGCTGGACGTCGGCGTCAGCCGTGACGAGAACGGCAAGATCGTCGGCGACGTGCACCCGGGCGTGGCGGAGGTGGCCGGCTGGATCTCGCCGAACCCCGGCGGCGTCGGCCCGATGACCCGCGCCATGCTGCTGGCGAACGTCGTGGAGGCCGCGGAGGGCCGGTACGCATGACCGAAACGGGCCCCCGTACGGAAGCGGCGGCGCAGGAGGCCGGCAAGGCCGGCCGCGGCCGCCGCTTCCAGGTGCTGACCCGTGGCACCGCGCGCCCCGAGGGCGGCGGCCGGGCCATGGGCGCGGGCGCCCCGGCCCCGGCCCGGCAGTGGCCGATCCTCGTGGTCTCCGGCGCGGTGCTGCTCGGCCTGGTGACGGTGGCGGCGGACGTCACGCGGGCCGGCCTGGTGCTGGTCGGCTCGGCGCTGATCCTGGGCGCGCTGATGCGCTGGCTGCTGCCCTCGGTCGGCATGCTGGCCGTCCGCAGCCGCTTCACGGACGTGATCACCTACGGTGTGCTGGGCGTGCTGATCGTCCTGCTGGCCCTGATGGCGCAGCCGCACCCCGTGCTGGAGATCCCCTTCCTGGAGGACGTCGTCCGCTTCTCCGTGCGGTGATCCGGTTACGCTGTGTGGCGAGTGCCCTGACGTAGGACGTGCACTTCGGGCACACGTCACGGCGTGAGAGGGAGAGCGGCTCCCATGACCAAGATCAAGGCAAGGAACGCGGTCGTCGAGCTCGACGGCGACGAGATGGCGCGGATCATCTGGCGGTTCGTCAGGGACGAGCTGGTCCTGCCGCATGTCGACGTCGAACTGGTCCGCTTCGACCTGGGCATCGAGCACCGGGACGCCACGCACGACCGGGTGACGGCCGAGGCGGCGGAAGCGGTGGCGCGGCACGGCGTCGGCGTCAAGTGCGCCACCGTCACGCCCGACGAGGCACGGGTCGCGGAGTTCGGCCTCAGGGGGATGTACCGCTCCCCGAACGCCACGATCCGCGACCGCCTCGGCGGCGGGATCTTCCGGGAGCCCGTCGTCCCGCGGAACGTCCCGCGGGCCGTGCCCGGCGGGAGCCGCCCCGTGGTGATCGCCCGGCACGCCTTCGGCGACCAGTACCGGGCCACCGAGCTGCGGATCCCCGGCGCCGGCGCCCTCGCCTTGAGCTTCACCCCGGCCGACGGCTCCGACCCGGTCGATCTCGAGGTGCACCACTTCCCGGGCCCCGGTGTGGCGCTCGGGATGGTGAACCTCGACGAGTCGATCCGCGACTTCGCGCGCGCCGCCTTCCGCTACGGGCTGGCGCGCGGGCTGCCCGTCCGCCTGGCCACGAAGAACACGGTGCTCAGGAAGTACGACGGCCGCTTCAAGGACCTCTTCCAGGAGGTCTTCGACACCGAGTTCCGGCGCGAGTTCGCGGCCGCGGGCCTGGGCCACGAGCACCGCCAGGTCGACGACATGGCCGCCTCGGTCCTCAAGGGGGCCGGCGGCTGCGTCTGGGCGTGCAAGAACTACGACGGCGACATCCTCTCCGGCGTCCTCACTCGGGGAGTCGGTTCGGCAGGGCTGATGACCTCGGTCCTCATGACCGCCGACGGCAGGACCGTGCTGTGCGAGGCGGCGCACGGCACCGTCACCCGCCACTACCGCAGCCACCAGGCGGGCAGGCCCACCTCGACCAACCCCATCGCGACGGTCTTCGCATGGAGCCGCGGCCTTGCCCACCGCGCCCGGCTGGACGACACACCCGAACTCGCCCGCTTCGCCGGGACGCTGGAGAACGCCTGCCTGGAGGTCGTCGAGTCCGGCCAGCTGACCCAGGACCTGGCGGTGCTGATCAGCCCGGAGCAGCCGTGGCTGACGACCGAGCAGTTCCTGGCCGCCGTGGACGAGAACCTGCGCAAGCGCATGTCCTGCTGACGCGGGCGGTCGGCGGCCGGGCGGGCTCCGCGGACCGGATCTCCGTTCTCCTTCGCGTCTCTCGTTGCGGAGGACGGTAGCGCTGTCGCGTCACCGCGCGCGAAGGATTCCCGAAAGCTCCGCACCATTCGTGTGCACGTCGCTACGGTGGGTTGACCGACGGAGCCGGGGGGTGCGTGGTGGCGCGCTGGGAGCCATTGCCCGAGACGCTGGACGACGCGGCACGCCGCCTTGCCGTGCAGCTGCGCCGGGCGAAGGACCGCAGCGGGCTCAGCGTTCCCGCGCTGGCCGCGCGCACGGCGAGCGGCATCGGCGCGTGGGAGCGCTACTTCGACGGCACGCGGATTCCGCCGCGTGACGCGGTCGAGGTGCTGGGGCAGCTCAGCGGTGCCGACGACGACCGGCTCATCGCCCTGTGGGAGCTGGCCGACCGGGCGGCCGCGAAGGCGGTCGCGGATACGGCAGCCGATCCGGCCGCCGACGCAGGAAAGGGCTTCGCGCACGCCGACGCGCTCGCCCCGCTCGCCTCCGTCCCGGGGCCCCGGCACGCCCGGAGACGGCGGCGCAGAACGCTGCCGGCGGTCGCGGTCGGACTGGCGCTCGGCACGGTGTTCGCGCTGCTCGTGGCGGCCGAGGTGGCCACGGACGGGCGGGGGCGCGCCGGGACACCGCTGTCCGCCCGCCCGGCCGCCACTGCGCCGGTCGGGCCGGCGCCCTCCGCCGCCGCCTCCGCCGCCGCGGCCGCAGCCGGCCCGGCCGGCTCCGCCGCGACATCCCGCTCCCGGCCGGCTTTCCCGGCCGGGGCGACGGACGCGGCGGCCTCCCGTACGGCGAACGCCGTGTCCCCGGACGCCGGCAGGCCGACGACGCGAGTGCCCGGCGCCGAGGGTCCGCCCCCCGCCCTTGGAAGCGCCCCGCACACGGCGGAACCCGGCGGGGCGCCGGCCACGGGCGGGGCGCCGGCCACGGCACCCGGTGGAGCCGCACCCGCCACCCTTCAGGCGCCGCCGCCGCCCCGCGACGAGCGTCCCGGTGGCGCCGACGAGGGCGCCGACGCCGGCGCCCTCCGCGTCCCCGAGCCGCAGCCCGGGCAAGGGGCACTGCCTCCGCCTGATCATCGTGGGCATCTGCCTCGGTTGAGGCGGCCGGATCGTGGGGACGGTGCGGCTTGGGTCGCTTCGGCGGCTCCCTCGGGCCCCGCGACCGGGGGGCGGCCGTCATGCCGGGCCGCGAGGCCGGCCGACCCACTGCAGGACCGCGAACACCATGACGGCGCGCTCGCGGAGCGGGCCGGCCGGAGTTCTCGGGCGTGCCGGGCGGAGGGCGCTGCCGCCCGCACGGGAGGGTGCGCCGGAGAAGACCACCGGCCGCGCCGCCGGGTCGGCCCGGACGGGTGCCGGCGCAGGGCGGTGACCGGGGCCACACCAAGGGTGGCTTCGGCCGCGACGGTGCGGGTATAGCCTGGCGTGGGTCTCTTGACGCCGAGAGATCCCCGTTCCGGGGCATGGGACGCCGCCGGGGCGGCAAGGGATCCAGCAGGAGAAGGCCAGGAGAAGGCAATGACTCGCACTCCCGTCAACGTCACCGTCACCGGAGCGGCCGGGCAGATCGGCTACGCGCTGCTCTTCCGTATCGCCTCCGGCCACCTGCTCGGCCCCGAGGTCCCGGTGAAGCTGCGGCTGCTGGAGATCACCCCGGCCCTGAAGGCCGCCGAGGGCACCGCGATGGAACTGGACGACTGCGCGTTCCCGCTGCTCAAGGGCATCGACATCACCGACGACCCGAACGTCGCCTTCGACGGCGCCAACGTGGGCCTGCTCGTCGGCGCCCGTCCGCGCACCGCGGGCATGGAGCGCGGCGACCTGCTGGAGGCCAACGGCGGCATCTTCGGCCCGCAGGGCAAGGCCATCAACGACCATGCCGCGGACGACATCCGCGTCCTCGTCGTCGGCAACCCGGCGAACACCAACGCGCTCATCGCGCAGTCCTCGGCCCCGGACGTCCCGGCCGACCGCTTCACCGCGATGACCCGTCTGGACCACAACCGCGCCGTGTCGCAGCTGTCGAAGAAGACCGGCGTGCCGGTGAGCGAGATCCGCCGCCTCACCATCTGGGGCAACCACTCCGCCACCCAGTACCCGGACATCTTCCACGCCGAGGTCGCCGGCAAGAACGCCGCCGAGGTCGTGGGCGACGAGAAGTGGCTGGCCGAGGAGTTCATCCCGACGGTCGCCAAGCGCGGTGCCGCGATCATCGAGGCCCGTGGCGCCTCCTCCGCCGCGTCGGCCGCCAACGCCGCGATCGACCACGTCTTCACCTGGACCAACGGCACCGCCGAGGGTGACTGGACCTCCGCCGGTGTCGTCTCCGACGGCTCCTACGGCGTGCCGGAGGGCCTCATCTCCTCCTTCCCGGTGACCGCGAAGGACGGCAGGTTCGAGATCGTCCAGGGTCTGGAGATCAATGAGTTCTCCCGCGCCCGCATCGACGCGTCGGTGAAGGAGCTCGAGGAGGAGCGCGAGGCCGTCCGCGGCCTCGGCCTTATCTGAGCCCGGGACGCCGAACCCCCGAGCCGGCCCTCCGCCGCGCCCCGCAAGGGCGCGGCGGAGGGCCGCTCCGTGTGCTCCTCAGGCCGTGTGCGCGGCGAGCAGCGCGCACAGCATGTCCAGGCAGCCGGCGAAGGCATGCTCGGGTGGGGCGCCGTAGCCGACGACGATCGCGTCGTCCTGCACGGCCCCGAAGTCGGCGAGGCTCTGCAGCGCGAGGCCCTGTCGCCGGGCCCGTGCGACCAGCGCGCCGGCCGAGGCGCCGGGTGGCAGCCGCAGTACGGCGTGGAGTCCGGCGGCGATGCCCGACACCTGCACGGCGGGGGCGCGGGCGGCGAGCGTGGTGACGAGGCGATCGCGGCGGCGCCGGTAGTGCAGTCGCATCCGGCGCACATGGCGGTCGTAGCCGCCGGAGACGATCAGCTCGGCGAGGGTGAGCTGGTCGAGGACGGGGGACTGGTGGTCGGCGACGACCTTCTCCGCGAGCACGGGCTCCGCCAGGGAGGGCGGCAGGGCGAGCCAGGCCAGCCGAAGCCCGGGGGCGAGGCTCTTGCTGGCCGTTCCGGCGTAGACGACGTGCTCGGGTGCGAGGCCCTGCAGCGCGCCGACCGGCTGCCGGTCGTAGCGGAACTCCCCGTCGTAGTCGTCCTCGATGATCACGCCGCCGGTGTCGCGGGCCCAGGCCACGGTGGCCGCGCGTCGCTCCGGGGAGAGCGGGGCTCCGTACGGGAACTGGTGCGCCGGTGTGAGCAGGGCGGCGTCGACGCCCGTGCCGAGCGCGACGACCTGCGCCCCCTCGTCGTCGACGGGCAGGGGGACGGTGGTGAGCCCGGCCGTCCGCAGGACGCGCAGCGTGTGCGGGTAGCCGAGCGCCTCGACGGCGACACGGCGGGCCCCGCGGCCGCGAAGGGCGCGGCCGAGCAGCCCGGCAGCCTGGACGTAGCCCGTGCACACCACGACGAGTTCCGGGGTGGTGCGGACCCCGCGCACCCGGCCCAGATAGGCCGCGAGGGCCTCGCGCAGTTCGGGCCGCCCGCGGGGGTCGGTGTAGCCGAGGGCTTCGTTGGGCGCCGCCGCCAGGGCGCGGCGCGCGGCGGCGGACCACTCGGCGCGGGGGAACGAGCCGAGGTCGGGCGAACCGGGCCGCAGGTCGTACGGGACCTGCTCCCGGTGCCAGGGCGGTCCGGCCGTGGGTTTCGGGTCGCCGCCGACGGGCACGGCGTCGCCGGGGGACGGGTCGGTGAGCGGCGACGGGCCGGGGGACGGCGTCGGGGCGGTGGACGGCCTTTCGCCGGTGGCCGCTCCGGCCGGGCACCAGCCGTGGGCGACCCGGGTGCCGGAGCCCTGGCGAGCCGTCAGCCAGCCCTCTGCCACCAGCTGCCCGTAGGCGTCGGCGACGGTGTTGCGGGCGACGCCCAGATCCCTGGCGAGTGCCCGGGAGGACGGCAGCCGGGTGCCGGGGGCCAGCCTGCCGTCGCGCACGGCCTCGCGCAGCGCGTGCTCCAGCCCGGCGCGCGCACCGGCGCGGCGGGCGGGGTCGGGGTGGAGGTCGAGGTGGAGGTCGACTCCTGAAATGGCCCACTCGTTCACCCCGCAAGTGGACCACGAGTCGGGGCCACCCCGTCGCTAGGTTGGGTCACATGACGATGATCACGAATTCCGCCGGCGCCTCATCCGACCTCGGCCCGGACGACCTGGTGCCCGCCCACGAGCCGCGCATGCTGCTCGGCAAGGCTGCCCCTGACTTCTTCAAGGCGATGTTCGCCCTGGACGCGGCGGCGTCCGCCGGTCTCGAACCGGTGATCAGGGAGTTGGTCAAGGCCCGCGCCTCGCAGCTCAACGGCTGCGCCTACTGCGTGGACCAGCACCTTGCCGATGCCCGCGCGATCGGGCTGACCGAGCAGAAACTGAACGGGCTCACCGTGTGGTGGGAGACGCCCTTCTACACCGTGCGCGAGCGTGCCGCGCTGGCGCTGGCGGAGGCGGTGACCCGGCTCGGCGAGCGCGGCGTCCCGGACGAGGTCTACGACGAGGCCGCGCGGGTCTTCGACGCCGACGAACTGGCCCGGCTGGTCGCCATGTGCGTCACCATCAACGCCTGGAACCGCATCGGCGTGACGACGCGGATGTCCCCGGCGGTGCGCGCCGACGGCGTCTGACCGCCGGGCGCACCCGGGACCGCGGTCAGGCCGACAGCACGGCCCGCAGCTGGTCCAGACCCCAGTCCAGGTCCTCCTTGGAGACCACCAGCGGCGGCGCCAGCCGGATCGTGGAGCCGTGGGTGTCCTTGACCAGGACGCCCCGCTCCAGCAGCCGTTCGGAGATCTGCCGGCCCGTGCCGTGATCCGGGGCGATGTCCACGCCCGCCCACAGGCCGCGGCCGCGGACCTGGGTGACGGCCCCGGTGCCGGCCAGCAGCGCCAGCTCGTTGTGCAGGTGGTCGCCGAGTTCGGCAGCCCGCTGCTGGTACTCGCCGGTGCGCAGCATCGCGAGGACCTCCAGCGCCACCGCGCAGGCCAGCGGGTTGCCGCCGAAGGTGGAGCCGTGCTCACCGGGGCGGTAGACCCCGAGCACCTCCGACGAGGACGCGACGGCCGAGACCGGGACGACGCCCCCGCCGAGTGCCTTGCCGAGCACGTACATGTCCGGGACGACGCCCTCGTGCTCCGACGCGAAGGTCCGGCCCGTCCGGCCCAGGCCCGACTGGATCTCGTCGGCGATGAAGAGGATCCCGCGCTCCTCGGTGAGCCGGCGCACGCCCGCCCAGTACCCGGCCGGCGGCACGAGGACGCCCGCCTCGCCCTGGACGGGCTCCATCAGCACGGCCACCGTGCGCTCGTCCAGGGCCGCCTCCAGCGCGGCCAGGTCGCCGTACGGGACGACGTCGAAGCCGGGGGTGTACGGGCCGAAGTCCGCCCGGGCCTCGGGGTCGGTGGAGAAGCTGACGATGGTGGTCGTCCGCCCGTGGAAGTTGTCCGCGGCGACGATGATCCGCGCCTGGCCGTCCGGCACGCCCTTGACCTGGTAACCCCACTTCCGGGCCGTCTTCACCGCCGTCTCGACGGCTTCGGCGCCGGTGTTCATCGGCAGCACCATCTCCATGCCGCACAGCTCGGCGAGCTCCGTGCAGAAGCGCGCGAAGCGGTCGTGGTGGAACGCCCGGGACGTGAGGGTCACCCGGTCTAGCTGGGCCTTGGCAGCCTCGATGAGACGGGGGTTGCGGTGCCCGAAGTTCAGTGCCGAGTAGCCGGCGAGCATGTCGAGGTAGCGGCGGCCCTCGACGTCCGTCACCCAGGCGCCTTCGGCGGAGGCGACGACGACCGGGAGGGGATGGTAGTTGTGGGCGCTGTGCGCCTCGGCGGCGGCGATGTGCTCGGCAGCAGTCGACACGTGAGTGCTCCGTTCGTGGTACGTCGGGAGGTATGGCGCGAAGAGCCCGGTGGGGCTCTTTCTATCGTCGCTCGTCCGGGATGCGAAGAAACCTCGCGCCGGGCGGTGTCATGACGGTCGTTGCTAGGCTGGCGGCGGGCCGTGACTGGCGCGCTGGGATGGGGTTGACCATCGGGGAGCGGCCCGTGAACTGTGTGCCGTGCGCCTGGGCCGTCCCGTATGCCGTGCCGTGCAGCAGGAGGTCTGACATGCCGAGTGGTTCCAGCCAGTCCACCGCTTTCCGCAGTGCCCTTGAGGTGATCAGGGGTGTAGAGCCGCGCGTGGCCGATGCCATCGGCCAGGAGATCGAGGACCAGCGCGCCTCGCTCAAGCTCATCGCGAGTGAGAACTACGCGTCCCCGGCCGTGCTGCTGGCCATGGGCAACTGGTTCAGCGACAAGTACGCCGAGGGCACCGTCGGCCGCCGCTTCTACGCGGGCTGCCGCAACGTCGACACCGTCGAGGCGCTCGCCGCCGAGCACGCGCGCGAGGTCTTCGGCGCCCAGCACGCCTATGTGCAGCCGCACTCCGGCATCGACGCCAACCTCGTCGCCTTCTGGGCGGTGCTCGCCGCCCGGGTCGAGGCGCCCGCGCTGGAGCGGGCCGGGGTACGGCAGGTCAACGACCTCACCGAGGAGGACTGGGCGCGGCTGCGCCACGAGCTCGGCGACCAGCGGATGCTCGGGATGTCCCTGGACGCGGGCGGCCACCTCACCCACGGCTTCCGGCCCAACATCTCCGGCAAGATGTTCGACCAGCGCAGCTACGGCACCGACCCCGCCACGGGTCTGCTGGACTACGAGGCCCTGCGCAAGACCGCCCGCGAGTTCCGGCCGCTGATCATCGTGGCGGGCTATTCGGCCTACCCGCGGCTGGTGAACTTCCGGATCATGCGGGAGATCGCCGACGAGGTCGGCGCCACACTGATGGTCGACATGGCGCACTTCGCCGGCCTGGTCGCCGGCAAGGTCCTCACCGGTGACTTCGACCCCGTGCCGCACGCGCAGATCGTCACCACCACCACGCACAAGTCGCTGCGCGGCCCGCGCGGCGGCATGGTGCTGTGCGACTCCTCGCTCGCCGAGCAGGTCGACCGCGGCTGCCCCATGGTGCTCGGCGGCCCGCTGCCGCACGTCATGGCCGCCAAGGCGGTGGCCCTGGCGGAGGCCCGCCGTCCTGACTTCCACGACTACGCCCAGCGCATCGTCGACAACTCCCGGGCCCTGGCCGAGGGCCTGCTGCGCCGCGGTGCCACGCTGGTGACCGGCGGCACGGACAACCACCTCGTCCTGATCGACGTCGAGTCCTCCTACGGCCTGACCGGGCGGCAGGCCGAAGCCGCGCTCCTGGACTCGGGCATCGTCACCAACCGCAACTCCATCCCCCAGGACCCGAACGGCGCCTGGTACACCTCCGGCATCCGCATCGGCACACCGGCGCTGACCACGCGCGGCCTCGGCGCGGGCGAGATGGAGGAGATCGCCGGGCTGATCGACCGGGTGCTCACGGCCACCACGGCGGGTGTCACCTCGGCGGGCAAGCCGTCCAAGGCTCAGCACGTACTGGACGCGAAGGTCTCCGACGAGATCGCGCAGCGCGCGGCGGACCTGCTGGACGGATTCCCGCTCTACCCGGGGATCGACCTGAGCCG